>CAZNGQ010000198.1:0-5112 GCA_964572095.1 uncultured Oscillospiraceae bacterium | reverse complement strand
GTGGCGGGCGATGCCCCCTGCTCGCTCGGTTATTATCGTTTTATGGAGGGCGTCTCGATCGCCGGTGCCTCCTGCCTGGTCTCCAGGACGGGCTACACCGGGGAAGACGGATTCGAAATCCTTGTGCCGGCCGATGCGGCCGCCGGGGTATGGGATGAACTGGCGGCGACGGAGACAACCGTCGTGGACGCCGAGACGGGAACCAGCCGCGCGGTCCGTGCCGTTCCATGCGGACTCGGCTGCCGCGACACCCTGCGGTTCGAGGCCGGTATGCCTCTGTACGGGAATGAACTGGCCAGGGACATCACCCCGCTGGAAGCCGGACTGGACCGTTTTGTGCGGCTGGACAAAGAGGATTTCGTCGGGCGCGGCGCGCTGGCGGACATGAAGGAACGCGGGACGCCGCGCCGGCTGACCGGGTTCGAGATGACCGGGCGCGGCGTCGCCAGGCATGGCTATACCGTCTGGTCCGCGGACGGGATACGGAAAATCGGTCTGGTCACGACCGGCTATCACTCGCCGACGCTGGGCGTGGCGGCAGGCAGCGCCCTCGTCGACTCGGATTATGACGGAACGGCCGGCTTGATAGTTGAAATCCGCGGCAATCTGGTTCCGGCCAGAACGCGATCCAGATTCTTTTATAAAAGGAAAGGCAGGTAACCGGTATGGAATATCCCAACGATCTGTTGTACACAAAGGAGCATGAATGGATCCGGCTGGAGGGGGACGCCGCCCTGGTCGGCATTTCCGATTATGCGCAGGATCAGCTCGGCGATGTCGTTTTTGTCGAACTCCCAAACGTCGGGGCGCGTCTGGAGGTCAATGCCGCGCTTGCAAGCCTGGAATCCGTCAAGGCGGTTTCCGAGGTGTTCATGCCGAAATCCGGCACGGTCCTGGAGGTCAACCGAATCCTGGAGGCCTCTCCGGAACAGCTCAATGAGAACCCTTACGGCAGCTGGATCGCGAGAATCGCGTTCGACGCGCCGGTCGCCGCGGGAGAATTCATGGATGCGGACGCCTATCGCGTCTTCTGCGCGGAGGTGTAGCCATGCCCCCCTACATACCGCATACCGAACAGGATATCCAGCGCATGCTGGATGTCGTCGGCAAGCCGACTCTGGAATCGCTGTTTGAAGATGTTCCGCCGAACGTCCGCATGCGGCGTCCGCTCGACCTTGGCACCGGATTGTCGGAACTCGAACTGACCCGCCGGATGACCGCTCTGGCGGATCGAAACACACAGGGCGGCCGATTGGTCTCGTTCATCGGAGCGGGCGCATACGACCACGTCGTTCCTGCCGCGGTGGATGCGGTCCTCTCACGCCAGGAGTTTTTTACGGCTTATACGCCGTATCAGCCGGAAATCAGTCAGGGTACATTGCAGGCCTTGTTCGAATACCAGACCATGATCTGCTCCCTGACGGGACTCCAGGTGTCCAACGCCTCCCTGTACGACGCCTCCTCCGCATACACCGAGGCGGCAAGAATGGCGATCGCGCAGACTCGCAGGCAGCGGGTTCTCGTCTCCGCAGGGATCCATCCCAATGTGTTCCAGGCGATGAAGACCGCGCTCGGCGCCATCGGGGCGACGTTGGAAACCATTCCGCTGCGTGATGGACGCACCGACATGGATACGTTGTCCGGTCGCATCCGCGCGGAAGCCAGCGGAGCCGCCGCGGCCATCATCATACAGAGTCCGAATTTTCTGGGCTATATCGAGGATGTCGACGCGTTCTCCGCGGAAGCCCATACGGTCGGGGCGCTGATGATCCATGGCGTCATGGATGCGCTGTCCCTGGCGGTGCTTCGGACACCGGGGGAGTCCGGCGCGGACATCGCCGCCGGAAGCGGCCAATGTTTCGGCGGCGAGCTGGCGTTCGGCGGGCCTGCCTTCGGTTTCATTACAACCACGGAAAAACTGATGCGCAAGCTTCCCGGCCGCATTGTGGGGCAATCGGCGGATGTGGATGGCCGGCGCGCCTTCGTATTGACCCTGCAGGCGCGCGAGCAGCACATCCGCAGGGAGAAGGCGACCTCCAACATCTGTTCCAACCACTCTCTCAACGCCCTTCGCGCAGCCGCCTACCTGGCCTTGGTCGGGCCGCGCGGACTGCGCCGGTCCGCGGAAGACAGCATGCGAAAGGCACGCCTGCTGGAACAGGGGCTCCTGTCGACCGGTCGGTTCGAACGGATCTCCAACGCCCCCTACTTCCGGGAATTCGCACTGCGCTGCCGCGTGGATGGGACCGTGTTCCATCGGGAGATGAGAAAGCGCGGAAGCCTCGGCGGGTATGACCTGGCCTGGCTGGATTCCCCGGAGACAACCGGACTGCCGCGGGACGTCCACGTCTTCTGCGCGACGGAAAAGACCGGGGAGGGCGACATTCGGCGCTTTGTGACCGAAGTGGCCGCCTTGCCTGTCCTGCCTGATTCTGCTGGAGGTGTGGCATGAACAAGGAGATTCCCCTGTTGTTTGAGCTGTCCCGGCCCGGTCGCGAAGGAGTCCGGACCTCCGCCGTTCCCGCCCATGCGGCGACGGCGGCCGACATGCTGCCAGCCGACCTGCTCCGCGGCACGGCACCGCAGGTTCCCGAGATTTCGGAGGCGGACGTGATCCGCCACTTCACCGCGCTTTCCTGCAGGAATTTCGGCATGGATGACGGGTTCTACCCGCTGGGTTCCTGCACCATGAAACACAACCCCCGAATCAACGAGGCGCTGGCCCGTCTTCCCGGCTTTACCAGCCTCCATCCGGAACTGCCGGATGAGGAGGTGCAGGGAGCCCTCCAGCTGATGTTCGAACTGCAGGGCATGCTGTCCGAGATCGCCGGCATGGATGCCTTTTCCCTTGCGCCGGCCGCCGGCGCGCACGGAGAGCTGACCGGGCTGCTGATCCTCAAGGCGTACCACAACAGCCGCGGCGAAACCCATCGCGACTGCATCATCGTTCCGGACTCCGCCCACGGGACCAATCCCGCCAGCGCCGCTGCCGCCGGATTCGAGGTCCTGCAGGTTTCTTCCGCTCCCGACGGCATGGTGGATCTTGAACAGCTGAGGGAGATCGTCACCGGTCCCGATCGTCCAAGAATCGCCGGCATGATGCTGACCAACCCCAACACGCTCGGGCTGTTCGAGACCCGGATCTGCGGGATGGCGGAGCTGGTCCATGAAGCCGGCGGCCTCGTGTATTACGACGGGGCGAACCTCAACGCCGTTATGGGCGTAGCGCGCCCCGGGGACATGGGATTCGACATTGTGCACCTGAACCTGCACAAGACATTTTCGACGCCGCACGGCGGCGGCGGCCCGGGGGCCGGACCGGTCGGCGTCAAGGCGCAGCTGGCCGGATTCCTGCCGGCGCCGGTGGTTTTCTGCGAGCCGGGAGGCGGCGACGTTCCCGCTCGGTACTATCGAGGATCCCCAGGGCCGGACTCGATCGGACGTGTGCGGGAATTCAACGGCAACTTCGGCGTGCTGGCGCGGGCCTACGCCTACATCCTTTCCATGGGAGGCGAAGGACTCGCCCTGGCGTCCGGCATCGCTGTCCTGAACGCCAATTATCTCCGGACGAGGCTTGGCGAACGCTTCAACGTCCCGTTTGACCGGACCTGCATGCATGAGTTCATCCTTTCCGGTATCCGGACCGGGGACGACACTCCGGCCCGGCCGGGTTCGACACTGGATATCGCCAAGCAGATGCTGGATTACGGGATGCATCCGCCGACCGTCTACTTTCCGCTGATCGTCCCGGAAGCCATGATGGTCGAACCGACCGAAACCGAATCGCCCGAGATGCTGGACGCCTTTGTCGATGTCCTGTTTGAGATCGCGCAGCTGGCCGAAACCCGGCCGGAAACACTGCATGATGCGCCGCACAACACACCGGTCCGCCGGATCGATGAAGTCCGCGCCGCCAGGACGCCGGTTCTCTGTTGGACGCCGACGAAGATGGACAAATAAAAAATAAAGCTTTTCTTATGTTTTATTCACAATTCGCCTTGTCTGATGGATAATGGATATGTTTTGTTTTATACGTTACTATCCAATTGTCCATCAGGGAGGAAATGTTGTGCATAGGGAATTGCATTTGCGCTGCACGCCTGCAGAAATGGCCGTCTCAACCGCCCAGCCGCTGGTTTTGCTGGTCGACGATGATCACGAGATGCTCGGGGTCAACACGCATTATCTGCGTAAAAACGGATACCGGGTCGTCCACGCCACCTCGGCGGCCGCCGCGTGGGAGCTTGTCCAGCCGGACTTGAACTGCATCGTCCTGAATACCCATTTGCCGGACATGTCGGGATTCGAACTGGCCAGCCGGTTTCGGACCATCTCTTCGGCACCGATTCTGTTTCTGACCGCCGCAAACGGCGACGACTATATGGCCAGGGGTTTCCGAGTCGGGGACGACTACATGGTCAAACCCCACAACCTCAAGGAGCTGTCCCTGAGGATCGGGGTTCACATCCGCCGAAATGCCGCGATGCGTGCGGTCAGCGAGCTCTCGTATCCGCCGCTGCTTATCGACATCGACAATCGGCTGGTCAGTATCGAAGGCAAGGAAGTCCTGATGCCGCCCAAGGAGTTCTCCATCCTGGCCGCATTGGCCCGGGTTCCTAACCGGGTGGTCTCATTCGACCTGCTTTTCCGGAAAGTATGGCAGACATCGGAATGCTGCAACCGGCATGTGCTGGCCGTCAATGTGAGCACGCTCCGAAAAAGGCTGACCAGCGCCCAGCCGGGTTTCGACTTCATCCACACGGAGTGGGGCACGGGGTACTCCTTCGCCTATCCGCCCACCCGGACCGAGTGACCAAGGCACCCATACCCGCAATCAAAAAAGGCGGAGGATCCCGGCCTGACGTGCATGGCCGCGGATCCTCCGCTTTTTCAACCCGTTGATCGATTGATCAGATGAACAACAGGGCGTCGCCTTCCTCGGCGGTGCTCAGCATGCTGACCACTCCGCCGATCTCGATGTTGTCCATCAGCTCTTCCCTTTGGATTCCCATGACATCCATGGACATGGTGCAGGCCACGATCCGCACTCCGTTGTCAACGGCGGACTGGATGAGTTCTTCCAGCGAGTTGATGTTCTTGTTTTTCATGACC
>CAZNGQ010000197.1:0-5128 GCA_964572095.1 uncultured Oscillospiraceae bacterium | reverse complement strand
TCGCGCACGGCGGCAGCCGGATGGCGATTACGCCGTCCTGCGGCGTCTCGACCGCGAGCGGCTGTACCGCGACCCGGTCGGGGTGATCGAACGTGTTGTGGGCGTCCACCGCTCCGGTGATCATGCGCCCCTCGGCTCCCGCGACCCGGCAGCCGGTGATCCGGATTTTGAGCTCGGCCGGCTCCTCCGCGGACAGGTTCACCACCGAGAGGTGGACCGACTCCCCGTCCCGCACCGAGGCCGACAGGTCCACACGCGGGAGGTCCCGGCGGATGGTGTCCGGCCCGCTGGTCCAGCTAACCGGGAGGAATTTCGCGTCCTGATGTTCCTTCAGCAGGTCGAACACGTGGTACGTGGGGGTCTTGACCATCCTCCCGCCCTCGGTCAGGATGATCGACTGCAGCACGTTGATCGTCTGCGCGAGGTTGCAGAGCCGGATCCGGTCCGCGTGGCG
This sequence comes from uncultured Oscillospiraceae bacterium, assembly GCA_964572095.1. Classification (GTDB taxonomy): domain Bacteria; phylum Bacillota; class Clostridia; order Saccharofermentanales; family UBA5734; genus JAAYKS01. The sequence continues at coordinate 4,674 of CAZNGQ010000197.1, read as the reverse complement.
GTGGAACAGGTGCAGCATCAGGGCCGCGCACAGCGCGGAACGCATCGCGTTCTGCTGGTACAGGAACCCCGGGTTCGTCCCGGGTTCGTTGTCCACCCAGATCCCCCACTCGTCGACCGCCATCGCGACCGTGCGGTCGGGGTCGTACTCGTCCATGATGTCGATGTTGTTCTGGATATGCGCTTCCTTGGAATACGTGTTGACCGCGGTCTGGTACCAGCTGTCCGCGGAAAACCGGGTCCCGCTCGACTCGGCGCCGGGCTTGATGTAGCAGTGCACAGACAGCCCGCCCATGCGCGTCGGCCCGATGTCCCGCATCAGGGTGCGGGTCCACTCCGGACGCTCGACGTTCGCCCCGCCCGCGATCTTCATGACGGGAGGCAGGCGCCACCAGTCGCCGGTCGTCAGCAGGGGGTAGTTGCGGACATATGTGGCGTACTTGCGGTATTCGTTCGCGTAGTGCTCCGCGGTCATGTTGCCGCCGCAGCCCCAGTTTTCGTTGCCGATTCCGAAAAAGGCGAGCGTCCACGGCTCGTCGCGCCCGTTGGACCGCCGAAGCGCGGCCATCGGGGATTGGCCGCCGTCCGTCAGGTACTCCACCCAGTTCCGCATCTCGCGGACCGTACCGCTGCCCACGTTGCCGCAGATGTAGGGTTCGCACCCGATCTGGCCGCAGAGGTCCATGAACTCGTGCGTCCCGAAATGATTGTTTTCCGGGGCGCCTCCCCAATGCACGTTGATCATGGGCGGGCGGGAGTCCCGGGGTCCAATCCCGTCCATCCAGTTGTAGTCGTCGGCAAAACACCCGCCCGGCCAGCGGATGTTGGGGACGCGGATGTCCCGCATCGCCTCCGCGATGTCGGTGCGGATCCCCCGGATGTTGGGGACCGGGGAGTCCTCCCCGACCCAGTACCCGTCGTAGACGCATCGGCCGAGATGCTCGGAAAAATGTCCGTAGATGTGCCGGCTGATGACCGGTCCGCCGTCGCGGACGTCGATGACCGCTTCCATGATTCCTCCTCGTCCGGGCCCGTCGCCCGGGATCACCATCTTGGCTGATAGGGATAGGGGCATTTCGCGTTTAGCAGCTTGGCCTTGACGGACACGACGCACCCGCAGTGCAGGCAGGTCGTGCCGGCCTGCAGCGCGGGGCAGGAGGCGCAGGCCTCCAGCCGTGCCCGGCAGGTCTCCGGGTCCGCGAGCTTGACATCGCGGACCCGGAGGGTGCTTCCAAAAACCTGGCGCATTTCCTCTTCCGACAACCGGAGCGGCTCGAGGCAGCTCCGGCACTCGTTGGCGGCCGAGTCGTACGCGACCTTACTGTCGCGTTCCGGACTCATGCCAGGGCCAGCGTCGTCACCGACATCGGCGGCAGTGTGGCCAGCAGGCGCTCCCCGTCCAGCCGGGCGCCGGTGAACGGCACCGGGCGCACGCGGTCCGGCTCGTCGAACGTGTTGTGCGCGTTCATCTCAGGCGCGGTCAGGATGGTCCCGTCGACCCGGGACGCGGCGCATCCCCGGATCAGGGCGTCCACGTCGGCGGATGCCGTTGGGCTCAGGTTGCACAGCGACACGTGGATCACGCCGGCCGCGTCCACCGAGGCGGTGGCCGTGACCTGCGGGAGGGACTTGTCGCCGAGGCGGTACTCGCCGCCGTCCATCAGCAGGGGCAGCATCGTCGCGCCCTGGTGCGGCTTGTACATGTGGAACGCGTGGTACGTCGGGGTCCGCAGCATCTTTTCGCCCTCGGTCAGGATGACCGACTGCAGCACGTTGACGGTCTGGGCGATGTTGGCGATCCGAACCCGGTCGCAGTGGCTGTTGAAGATGTTGAAGTGGATGCCCGCGACCAGCGCGTCCCGCAGCGTGTTCTGCTGGTACAGGAACCGGGGGTTGGTCCCGGGTTCGACCGTGAACCAGGTGCCCCACTCGTCCACGACGAGTCCGATACGCTTTTCGGGGTCGTACCGGTCCATGATGGCGGCATGCTTCGTGACGAGCTCGTCCATGTACAGCGCGTTCTCGAGCACCGAGAACCACTCCGCCTCCTGGAACTCCGTCGCGGATCCCTTGACGTTCCAGTCTTTGGAGACCCGGGTGTAGTAGTGGATGCTGATCCCGTCCATCAGCTTGGCGGCGTCGCGCATCAGGACTTCCGTCCAGTGGTAGTCGGCGACGTTCGCCCCGCCGGCGATCCGGTACACGTTCCGGTTCGCGTTCCGGACGTAGGTCGCGTACCGGCGGTACTGGTCGGTGTAGAACTCCGCGGTCATGCTCCCGCCGCAGCCCCAGTTCTCATTGCCGACGCCGAAGAGCTTGAAGTCCCAGGGCTTCTCCCGGCCGTTCGCCTTGCGGAGGTCGGCCATGGGGGAGCGGCCCTCGAACGTGAGGTAGTCCACCCACTCTTTCATCTCCTGCACGGTCCCGCTGCCCAGGTTGCCGCAGATGTAGGGTTCGGCGCCGATCCGCTCGCACAGATCCATGAACTCGTGCGTCCCGAAATGGTTGTTTTCCAGGACGCCGCCCCAGTGGGTGTTGACCATCGAGGGACGCGCCTCCCGGGGCCCGATCCCGTCTCGCCAGTGGTAGGTGTCCGCAAAGCATCCGCCCGGCCAGCGCAGGTTCGGGATCCCCATCTCGCGCAGCGCCTCGGCCACGTCGTCGCGGATCCCGTCGGTGTTGGGGATCGGCGAGTCCTCGCCGACCCAGATCCCCCCGTAGATGCACCTCCCGAGATGTTCGGCGAAATGTCCGTAAATGTTTTTGTCGATGGTCCCCTTGCGGACCCCGGTGTCCAATGTCATTCGAATCATGGTCGGTCCTCTCTTTCAAAAATGGATTAAACCGGTCCGGCATATCCTTCGAAAATCCGGTTGCGCCGCTCGCGCTCCGCCGGGTCGAGCTTCTGGGCGTCGGCGATGTCGTAGGCGCCGAACGTGTCGACCAGACTGGCGGTCGGGTCCACCTCGACATACGTGCACCAGGGCAGCCAGTGGTAGTGGCTGGTCATGTTCTGGCTCGTGAAGTTTCCGCTCTCGTGCCCCAGCCCGGGCATCGCGTACCCGATGCTGCCGTCGATGTCGTTGGCCTGCCGGGTGTTCTTGTGGATGAACTCCGCGAAATCCAGGTAGTGCTCGTCCTTGGTCGCGATGTACAGCCGGTAGTAGGCGTAGGAGCAGGCAGCCATGTAGACGTCCGCGCCGCCGCCGACCGTGATGATGCTCTGCCCGCTGATGGAGTACTTGTTGAACGGATGCTTCGGCCAGGGCGTGCGGATCGGGAATTTCCACGCGTAGGTCCAGGTCTCGGTGTAGTCCGCCGCGCCGATCGCGCCCTGCAGCCACTTGTCATCGCCCGTCAGGTCGTACAGGGCCATGAAGCCGAAGATGCCGTAGATGCCGGCCTCCTTGTCCTGGATGTCCCGGTTGTCGCAGGTGCCGCCGCGGTACTCCAGGTTGCGCTGGCAGTTATCGAGCGACCACGCCCCTGCCCGCAGCGCGGCCTCTCCGTAGCGTTTGTCACCCGTCACCACCTGCATCTGCACGAGGAACCGGATCACGCTGGGGGTGTTGGACTTGGAGTCCATGCGGATCGAGTTGTCGGTATTGTAGGCGCGGTAGAAACTGCCGTCCGGATTCTGGATGCCGAGGAGCCATTCGGCCGTCCGCCGGCAGAATTCCATCCAGGCCGGCTTGTCCTCGCCTTTTTTGCGCATGAACCGGTACGCGTCCAGGATGGCCTCGATGCCGTCGGCCAGCATGCGCGTGTAGTGCGGATACGGCTCGAAGCCCTTGAGGGAGGGGTTGTAGCACATCTGCGGCAGCCCGCTGGCGGTCATCGCCGTCCGGGTCCAGAAGTCCAGGATGCCCAATCCCTTTTCATAGGCTTCGGGCACGTTCTCCCGGGCGCCGTAGCGCAGGAGCTGGTATCCGATCCCTGGCTGCTGGCCGACGAAGCCGAACTGGAACGACACGCAGTTGGCGTCCATGTCGGGCAGCTGGGCGGCAAACGGCAGTCCCCAGGAATCCCCGTACTGTCTGGTGTATCGGGTCAGCATCCGCATGCAGTGGTGGTAGAACACCTCGTTGTCCACGTCGAACAGCTCGTCCCGCATCCGGTCGTAGGTCCGGCGCCACACGTCCCGCATCATCGGCTGGAAATCGTCGTACCGGCCGAAATGCACGGCGACGGAATAGTCCTGCTCGAATCCGGCCTGCACCGGGTGGTTCATCCGCTGGAACGTCTTCGGCGTCCCCTTGAAATCCAGTCCGGCATAGCGGGACACCGTCGGCATCTGGCCCTTGGAACCGGGGTACACGTAGTCGATCGAGAGCCCGTCGATCGGCGTGGCGTTCGGCTTGCGCACCGCAAAACCGTAGTAGGTATAGTTGAGCGTCCGGGCTTCGGGACGGCTCATCCCGACGGATCCGATCGTGTAGGTCGGATCGACGAAGTTCTCCGAGGACTCGGTGTCGGCGGACCGCAGCGTGACGTCGGAAGCCCAGCGGGAGATCGCGGCGGCCTCGCCGGTCCCGATGTGCTGCATCGCGAACACCGGCAGCGCGCATCCGGTCTCCGGGTACCAGAAATACTCGCAGTCGAGGTCTTTTCCCATCGCGTACTCCGGGGCGAATTCGTTCTGCTTGTACCAGACGCCCGGCGCGAAGCAGTCATA
>CAZNGQ010000196.1:0-5161 GCA_964572095.1 uncultured Oscillospiraceae bacterium | reverse complement strand
CGATGCCGGGCTGATCGACCTGGCCGCGGTCGCAAACGCCCAGGTCAAGCTGCTGGCGCGCAGCGTCCGGTCGGACAACGGCCGGATCGCCGCCTCTGTCACGCCCGCGGCGCTCGCCAGATCCCATCCGGTCGCCTGTGCCGGCGGAGTCAACAATGCCATCGCCGTCGACGGGGACGCCGTCGGCACCACGCTTTTCTATGGTCCTGGCGCGGGTGCGATGCCGACCGCGAGCGCGGTCGTTTCGGACATCCTGGAATGTCTGGAGCGTGATGCCGCGGACGACCGCCATGCCTGGCCTGAACTGCCGGCAGGATCCCTGCTGCCGTTCGAGGAGCACCTGGTCCGCATCCTGGTCCGTACGGCCATGGACGGCTCCTCCGGCCTCCGTTCCGGTTTCGAGGCGAACGGGGTGGTCTGCCGTTCCATCGGCGCGGACGGAAACGTCCTGCTGTGCGGGGAGAACGACACCCTGACCGAGGGTCTCCTGGCCGAGCTCCTCGAAGACATGGACGGGGAGGAAACGCTCCGCTGGATCCGCTATATCGGCTGACGGCCTGTCTGCCGAAACGGAACACGGAAACCAAAGGCCGGATCGCTTCCATGCAAAGCGATCCGGCCTTCTTGTCCCGGTAGAAAAGGATCAGATGTCCAGTTGATTCCGCGTATAGGACAGGTAGAGCTCCTCCAGCCGTCGCATGAGCGAGACCATCTCCAGCTGCAGGTCGGACACGGTGCGAAGATCCTTGCGGTCGATCGCCTTGCGGATCCGGGAGAACAGGCTCTCGACCGGCGGCCGGTCCTTGGCCAGGCGGTTGCGCAGGGAATCGACCGCATCCCAGTTCTCCTCGTCGCAGTCATACGGCGAGTCGAACTTGCGGCAGGAACGGACCCGCTCCAGGCTGTCTTCCAGAAGCCGGTCCTTGAGTTCACGGATCCATTGGTTGAGCATGGCGTTGGTGTAGGAGAGGATGATCGTCTCGGAAAACACGCCGCTGCGGTACAGGATCTCCAGCCCCTCCTCACGCTCCAGAAGACGCCGGATGGTCTGATAGACGGTCGCGGGCGGCTTGCCGAACAGCCGGTCGCGCTCGTCGTCCCCGTAGTGCTCAAAAACATCCAGTTCGGAACGGAACATCCGGTCGGCCGGCAGATAGTCCGCGGGACTGCCCGCCTCCTTGCAGAACTCCGCCTGGAGCTCCTGACCGTCATGCCCGCTGGTGACCGCGTACCGGATACCGTCCAGCAGGAACGGGTAAGCCGCGGCCAGGCAGATGTAGACGTTTGTATGGGGATTGGGCGATCGGACCTCGAACCGCGTCGACATCGGCGATTCCGGGCTGCGGATCAGGCCGAGCAGGACCGTGCGGTTGCGCGACGGGGAGTCCAGGTCCGTGCCGATCGAGGCCACGGCATGCGTGGGCGCCTCGAATCCGGGCTGCAGCCGGTTGAACGCGTCGTTCGAGATCGTGATGAACGGACTGATCGAATCGTAATGCTTCATGAACCCCATCAAGGCGCCCCAGCCGATCTCGCTCAGGAAATCGCGGCCGTAGTCGGCGGGGGAGAACAGGTTGACTTTGCGTCCGTTGTTCAGGCGGGCCACCGCGTTGATGTGGATATGCTCGCCGCTCCCGGCCACGCCTTCGACCGGCTTGGCCATGAACGTCGCCTCGAGGCCGTGCATGCGGAAGATCTCCTTGATGAAGATGCGCGCAAACAGCTCGTTGTCGGCGGCCTGCAGGGCCGTGGAGAAACGCCAGTCCACCTCAAGCTGCTCCATGATGTGCCCGAGATCGCCGCTGCCGGTGATTTGCGCCTTGACGCCGCCGACCTCCTTGTGGCCCATCTCCGGATTGAGGCCGTACCGGTCAAGCAGCTCGATCGCCTGTTCCAGCGCGGTGCGGACGACGCCCTTGGTCCTTTTCCAATACTGTTCCTGCAATCCCTGGGATACCGACAGTTTTTCTTTGTTGACCTTGTCCTCGGGGGTGCGGACCCAAAACTCCAGTTCCGTCGCGGCGGTCAGCGTGACCTCCCTGACGTCCTCCGGGGCGAACCCCATCCGGGCGCACAGTCCGGCCTGGCCCGAGAGCAGCGCGCGCACCCCCTCGTCGAACGCGGCGATGGCGCGCTTGAGCAGGGATCGCGAACAGACCATCCTGCCGTCGTGCTTGAGAAAGGAGGGGATGCGCAGCGTTCCGACCGGAAGGCCGCTGCGGGGGTCGATATTCTCATAGTTGTAATCGATAAACCAGGTCACCGAAGGATCGGCGATGAGGTCGACCTTGCCGTTGTTGAGGGTGGCGATGCTCGGGAGGACGACGGACGATCCGTCGGTCTGCACGCCGCCGCTCAGGTAGCCCTCGATGTCTTCCAGGAAGAGGTTCGCGGGGATCTTCTCGTCGGTATCGTTGCCGGCCAGGTCGATTCCGGCCAGGGATACGAACCGGATTTCAGGCCGTGCGGCCAGGACCTCACGCAGATGGTCCGGGTCATGCTCGCCGGCCGGGATGAAGTAGAGAAGGTCGGGATTGATGGAGAACACGTCCTGATGCATGGTATCCGCCTTTCGTGACCTTGAGGCCGGGTAGCGACCGTACCTACTTTATAGAGGGTAACCGATCCGGTAAAAAAAAGGAAGCCGTCCGAAGACGGCTTCCCCCGTGGTCTGGTTGACGGATCAGTATCTGTTGTCGTAGCCACCGTTGTCCTGACGCCGGGACTGCTTGCGGGCGCGACGGCAGTCGGGGCAGCGTACGGGATCGTTCTCGAATCCCTTCTCTTTGTAGAAAGCCTGCTCGCCCTCGGTGAACGCGAACTCGTTTCCACAATCCCTGCAAACGATCATTTTGTCTGGCATGTTAGGGTACCTCCCAAAAATGTCGGATTTGGGTTGAAGACAGGTGCTTTCCAGTTCATTAGAAGAGGTTACCCTAATGGACATTGGATGCGGTCTGACAACAATCTATCCGTATTTCGCATCATATCACACGGTGATAACCGATTTCAAGAGCCTTTTTTTGTTTCTATGCACATCATTGTAACCCCTGCGGATGCAGTGATATAATACTGCGGGACATTCGATCGGGGACTCCGGACGTGATTCATGGAAACCGGTGTTCCGTTCCGGACAGCGATTTATTTTTGGAGGTTCGAGCATCTATGAAATCCATTTCAGAATTGGAATCCGTCAAAAACGAGACCCTTGTCAAAATGGCGACCGGATCGGCCGGCGGAAGCCGCATGCGCGTGCTGGTCGGCATGGCCACTTGCGGGATCGCCGCAGGGGCGAAACCGGTTTTCGGAGCGATAAAGGACACGCTGGCCGCCCGCGGGATCCCGGATATTTCCCTGATTTCGACCGGGTGTGTCGGGGTTTGCCGCCTGGAGCCGATCGTCGAGGTGATCGATGAGGACGGGGTCAAGACCACATACATCCGCATGGACGCCGACAAGGCGAAGCGCGTCGTCGAGGAGCACGTCATCGGCGGACAGATCTGCCGCGACCTGGTCATCGGATCCGCCGAGGACTGAGGATGTCCGGACGGGCCCATGGAGCCCGGGGATCTGACGATACGGCCAATCGGGAATCGGGGGAGCGATGCCGCCATTAGCGCTGGTTCGTGAGGCATTCCGGTTCTACCGGATGAAAAGCCAGACGTTGGTCCGGGTTCTGTTTCTCTGCGCCTATGCCCTGTGCATCCTCCGGAGCGTGTTTCCGCGGGATCAGGAAAACATCGACGCCCTGCTTGACAGTTTCCTGACGAATCCGTACACGGTTCTGGGGCTGGCCGGCAGCGGCGAGGCGATCGCGATATCGAGGGCGAATGTGATCTGGGGCGTTGTCCAGATCGGGGTCTCCCTGTTCCTGCTCCTGTTCGCCCTGGCGTACGCTTCGTCCTATGTCGCGGAGCATGAAGGGGAGACGGTCGGATCGGGACTGGTGAAGTTCCTGCGCAGCACGCCCCGCCTCTTTGCGTTTTTCTTCATGTTTTTCGGCATCTCATTCCTATCCTCCGCGCTGGCCAACCCGATCCTGATGCTCTTTTTTCTCATCGCCGGCGTTTTGACCATGTACTTTCTGCCCCTGATGCTTTCCCGGACGAAAATGAAGCTGATGTGGGCGGTCAACCGCAGCTTTGTCCATACACGCGGGCGCAGGTTCTATATCTTCAACTGCCTGCTGCTGCTGACGTTCATCGTGAACATCGTGTCCAGCATCCTTCAGATGTTCCTGCCGCCGGACATCTGGGTCGTCGGGCTGCTGGGCGGATTCTTCGTCGCCTCCCTGACGCTGATGCACGGAAGGCTCATGGGCGAGCTGTACTTTGTGATCGTCAAGCAGCGGGAGTCCCTGCCGGGCGTCGAAAAAAAGAAAACGGACTCCGACAACGAGTGAGCGCTCCGGGACCCATGCACGGCCGCTGTCTTCAGGCATCCTGATGACAGCCGGCCTCTTTGCTGTTAAAATCAGATGCACATCTCAACGACAGGAGGGTTTCATATGTCTCTGAGCGAGCGGATCCTGGATCTACTACAGGCGAATTCCCGGCTGAGCGCAGCACAGATCGCCATCATGCTCAACGAGGACGAGGCCGCTGTCGCCGATGCCATCCGGACCCTGGAAGGCGGAGACGTCATTCTGGGATACACGTCGGTCATCAACTGGGACAAGACGGAACGCGACTCGATCACGGCCCTGATCGAGGTCCGGGTGACCCCCCAGCGCGGACACGGATTCGATTCCATCGCCCAGCAGATCTACCGCTACCCCGAGGTCAAGTCCTGCTACCTGATGTCGGGGGGCTACGACCTGATGCTGATCGTCGAGGGGAAGTCCCTCAAGGATGTGGCCATGTTCGTCTCCGAGCGGATCGCGCCGGTCGAGGCGGTCCTGTCCACGCAGACGCATTTCATACTCAAGACCTATAAACACGAAGGAACGGTGTTCGACGTCCGCGCGTCCGACGACCGGGAGGCCGTCGTATTATGAAGCACGAGGAGCTCCTGTCCCGAGTGGTGCGCTCCACGCCGCCATCCGGGATCCGCCGATTTTTCGACCTCGCCAACGAAATGAAAGAGAGCGTCATCTCGCTGTCCATCGGCGAGCCGGATTTCGTAACGCCCTGGCAGATTGTGGACGCGGGCATCCGTTCCT
>CAZNGQ010000195.1:0-5224 GCA_964572095.1 uncultured Oscillospiraceae bacterium | reverse complement strand
GTAGGGGCAGGTTCTCTCTGACACCCGGCTCCCAATGAGTTATATAATGGTACGACATGCAGGCGGGGTTCCCGTCCATGCGTGATTCAACGCAAAAACGAGGTCCGATTCATGCCAAGAACATTGCTGATTGTCGAATCCCCGGCCAAAGCGCGCACCATCGGCCGTTATCTTGGCAAGGATTTCCGTATTGCCGCTTCAGTCGGCCATATCCGTGACTTGCCGTCCGCCACGATCGGTGTCGACGTCCGCCGGGACTTCAAACCGACTTACATCAACATGAAGGGCAAAGAGAAAGTCATCCGCGAACTCAAGGAACTGGCGGCGACCAGCGACACCATCCTGCTCGCGACCGACCCGGACCGCGAGGGCGAGGCGATCGCATGGCATATCGCCAACATCCTGAACCTGGACGGAACCACGCTTTGCCGCGTGACATTCAACGAGATCACCGAGAACGCCGTGCGGGCCGCCGTCGCCAATCCGCGCGCCCTCGACATGCACCTGATCGATTCCCAGCAAGCCAGGCGGATCCTCGACCGACTGGTGGGATACGAACTGAGTCCGCTCCTGTGGAAAAAAATCCGCAAGGGACTCAGCGCCGGCCGCGTCCAGTCCGTGGCCACCCGGGTGATCGTCGAGCGGGAACGGGAAATCCAGGCTTTCGTACCCGAGGAATACTGGGTGCTGACGGCCCAGCTGGCCAAACAGAGCCGGAACCTGGACTCCGGCGACGAGACCCGCGCCGGCTCGTTCCGGACCCGATACCATGGCGCGGTCAAAGGCGGGCGCATCGAACGCCGAAAACTGCGCGACAAGGAAGAGACCGACCAGGTCGTCCGCGACGTTAACGGCAAGCCGTTCCTCGTTCGGGACATCAAGAAGGGCAGCAAGCTCCGTCAGCCTTTCGCCCCGTTCACCACCAGCACGCTTCAACAGGAAGCCTCGCGCCGGCTGGGATTCACTTCGCGGCGAACGATGAGCGTCGCGCAGCAACTGTACGAGGGCGTCGACCTGCCCGGCACCGGCCCGACGGCGCTGGTGACTTATATCCGCACCGACTCGGTCCGCGTCTCCGACGATGCGGTCGCCGAGGCGAGGCGCTGGATCACCTCCATCTACGGAGAGGCCTATCTCCCGGCGTCGCCGCACAAGTTCAAGAACCGGAGCGCCGCCCAGGACGCGCATGAAGCCATCCGTCCGGCGCATTTCGACTTGCCGCCCGAGCAGGTGCGGCATGCGCTCAGCGCAGAGCAATATCGTCTGTACAAGCTCATCTGGGAACGTTTCCTGTCCTCGCAGATGGCGTCCGCCAACGTGGATACCGTCACCGTCGACGTCGAAGCCGGCGTGCACATATTCCGCGCCATGGGCGAGACGATCCGGTTCCCGGGTTTTCTCCGGCTCTACGCGGACGTCGCCGAAGACGACGGGGAGGCCGATCCTGCCGATGGCAAGGAGCGCATTCCCGAACTGGACAAGGGCGAACGGCTTGATCTTCTGTCCCTGCAGCCGGAGCAGAAGTTCACGCTGCCGCCTCCGCGCTACACCGAGGCTACGCTGATCAAGGCGATGGAGGAGCAGGGGATCGGGCGTCCGTCGACGTACGCCCCGACGATCTCCACGATCCTGGACCGCAAATACATCGACAAGGACAAGAAATTCCTCATCCCCACAGAGCTTGGCATGGTGGTGACGGACATGCTCAAGGAGCATTTCGGCGAAATCGTCGATCTTCGCTTCACCGCCGACATGGAGGCCAAGCTGGATACGGTCGAAGAGGGTTCGAAGGACGGGGTATCCGTTCTCCGGGAGTTCTACGGCCCGTTCCACGAGCAGATCGTCAAGGCCGGATCCTCCCTGGAACGGGTGCAGCTGCAGACGGTTTCGACCGGGGAGACCTGCCCGGAATGCGGCAAGGGTGACCTGATCATTAAAGAAGGCCGCTACGGCAAGTTCATCGCCTGTTCCAATTTTCCCGAATGCAAGTACACGCGAAACCTGGAGACCGGCGTGGACGCCAAATGCCCGCTTTGCGGGTCCGGTGTCCTGCTCAAGACCTCCAGGAAACTGAAAAGCAGGAAGTTCTACACCTGCGACCGCAAGGGAACGGATCCGGAATGCCCGTTCATCAATTGGGACCTGCCGATCACGGATGCAAAATGCGAAACATGCGGCAGCTACATGGTCATGAAAAACTTCCGCGGAAAGTCCTATCCGCGATGCTCGAACCGCGAGTGCCCGACCCATGCGCGCAAGGCAAAGGAACCTGTGACGACGGCGGATGGGAATGCGTCGGAATGAGTGTTGCGGGATTCGACCCTGAGAAAGCCATCCTGATCGCGGGAGCCGGCCTGGCCGGCTGCGAAGCCGCCTGGCAGGCCGCCTGCGCCGGCGTGCCGGTCGTGCTGGCCGACATGAAGCCTGGCGCGCTCACGCCGGCGCACCATTCCAGCGATTTCGCCGAGCTTGTCTGCAGCAACTCCCTCAAGGCCATGCGACTGACCACGGCCTCCGGATTGCTCAAGGAAGAAATCCGGCGCCTGGGATCACTCGTCATTGCCGCAGCGGAGCGTGCCCAGGTTCCTGCCGGCGGCTCGCTGGCGGTCGATCGCGTTGTGTTCGCCTCGCTGGTCACAACGGCATTGCGTTCGCATCCGCTGGTCCGGATTGTCGAAACTGTGTTCGAGGAACTGCCGGAGGACGGGATTCGCGTCATCGCGACCGGCCCGCTGACCCAGGGCCGGCTCTTTGAATCCATCGAGCGCACGCTCGGAATCAAGTCGCTTCACTTCTTCGACGCGGCCGCGCCGATGGTCGCGGCGGACTCCATCGATCGAAACAAAGTGTTCGCCCAGTCCCGGTACGGCCGGGGCGGGGACGACTACCTCAACTGCCCCATGGACCACGGCGAATACGAACGCTTCTGGCAGGCGCTCGTCACCGCTGAGGTCGCGCCGGTGGAGGAATTCGACAAAACCGCCGTTTTCGAAGGGTGCATGCCGATTGAAACCATGGCGGCGCGCGGATTCGACACGATCCGGTTCGGCCCGCTCAAGCCGGTCGGATTGATCGACCCGGCGACCGGGGGGCAGCCGCACGCCGTTGTCCAGTTACGGCAGGACGATGTGAGCGCATCCATCTACAGCCTGGTCGGATTCCAGACAAGGCTTCGCTTCCCGGAGCAGAAGCGGGTGTTCTCCATGATTCCGGGTTTGGAAAATGCGGATTTCATACGCTATGGGGTCATGCACCGGAACACTTATATCGCTTCTCCCGGCCGCCTGGATCGGACCTTTGGCGCAGCCGGACTGCCGGGACTTTTCTTTGCAGGCCAGATGACGGGGGTCGAAGGGTATGTCGAGTCCGCGGCTTCCGGACTGCTCGCTGGCATCAATGCCGCTCGGATGTTCCGGGGGGATCGTTCCGTGGAGTTGTCCGCCGATACCGTTGTCGGCGCGCTGGCTTCGTATGTCGCCGACAGCCGCAACCGCCATTTCCAGCCGATGAACGCCAACTACGGCATCCTGAACCCGATCGAAGGGAAGTACCGGAAAAAAGAGGACCGTTACGCGGCCATGGGGGAGCGTTCCCTGTCGGAGATCGAGAAGTTCCGGGAGATTCTTGGCTGGCAGGCCGTATCGCCGGATTGGAACAGAGCGCCGCAAGGTTTGGTATAATAGGATTCGGTTTCTTTCCACATCTCTCATTTGATACTCCGACCGAGGAGGATAGTATGTCGTTTCTAAGCAACCGCTATACGAAAGAGGGCCCGGGCGTCTATCTGGACGAACCGGAAAAGGGCCCGGGAGCATTGTTTTTCAGCATACTCGGCAGAAAATTCTGGAAAATCGTCACGTTGAACCTGATGTATGTGCTGTTCAGCGCGCCGGTCCTGATTCTATCCGTAATCGTGGCGCCTTATCTGCTGCAGTTCATGTTTCCGGGTGTGACGCCGGAGAGCGTGCAGGCGTATATCGAATCACCGGACGTGCTGAACAGCCTGGTAGAGGGGATCACCCCGCTGGAGTTCACCAACACGCTGATGGTTTTCATGTATGTACTTACTGCGCTTTTCTTTGTATCCATGTCGCTGTTCGTCCTTGGGCCGGTCCATGCCGGGATGACTTATGTGCTGCGGAACTATTCCCGTGAGGAACATGCGTTTCTTTGGTCGGATTTCTGGGAGCATGCCAAGAAGAATGCCGGGCAGTCGATCGCGGCCGGTTTGATCGGGATCGTCGCGACAACGGCCATGATGGTAAGCCTGGGGGTCTACCGGTCCATCATCGGCAGCGACTTCCTGAAGATGCTGGTAACCGGATTCATCCTGCTGCTGTTTGTCCTGTTCACGGTCATGCAGATGTACATTTACCCGATGATGGTCACTTTCAAGCTGACCCTGAAGAACATATACAAGAATTCCTTCCTGTTCTTTACACTCCGGCTGTTTCCAAACATCGGGATTTTCCTGATCGGCATCGTGCTCAATCTGGTCATCCCGATCCTGCTGGTGCTTTTCCTGCAGCTGTTGGGCTTCTACATCCTCATCATCTACTATGTGGTGATCGGGTTCGGTATCCAGCTGCTCATGACGAACTTCTTTGTTTATCGTCAGCTGGACCGCTTCATGATCCAGCGGATCGGTGAGGACGCGGACAACGAAGCCATCGAGGCGGAGGGCGTCACGGAGGATGTGGATGCCTTCGAAGTGGAATCCGCGGACAGTGTAATCGAAGAACCAGCGCCCAAGTCCGACGGAGCCGCAATCCCTGGCCCCTGGAAAATCCCTGGAACGGGTGAGAACGAGGAAGACTCCGACAAAAAATGACTCTGGCTCGTCCTATGGAAACGGCTCTTTCCGCATGGTCACGCGGAAAGAGCCGTTCTTGTTTGGCAAAAATGAAACTGGAACCTGTCCCGTCAGCCGATCAGATCCTTCATCGAGTAGAATCCGGTTGTCTTGCCTGCCATGAAACGTGCCGCTGCCAGCGTGCCCCGGGCGAACACTTCACGCGAGGACGCGGAGTGGGAGATCCGGATGGTTTCATCCAACCCGGCGAACACGACCTCATGCTCCCCGATGATGTTCCCGCCGCGGATGGAATGGATGCCGATCTCGTTCGGCGCGCGTTTCCCGTGGACATGGTGACGGTCATACTGGTAAACGCACTCCGGGAAGGAATCCGCCGCCGCCAGGCGGTCACGGACCCCCTTGGCGGCC
>CAZNGQ010000194.1:0-5229 GCA_964572095.1 uncultured Oscillospiraceae bacterium | reverse complement strand
AAAATGCCGTCATCACCGTCATCGGCCAGGACCGCGTCGGCATCATCGCCGCGGTGTCCGGGTTGCTGGCCGGCTGTGGCGTCAACATCAAGGACATCTCACAGACCATCATGGAAGAAGTGTTCACCATGACCATGTTGGTGGACATCTCCGGCATGAAGACGGATTTCCGCACGCTGGCCGACCGGCTGGAGGAGATCGGCACCGGGCTGGAGCTGACGATACGGATCCAGCATATCGGGATCTTCAACGCGATGCACCGGATCTGAAAGGCGGAATCGACTTTGTTTGAGAATTTTGAAATCCTCCAGACGATCGAGATGTTCGACCGTCAGCATCTGGATGTTCGGACGATCACAATGGGCATCTCCCTGCTGGACTGCGCGGACGGTTCCAGTGCGCGCGCCTGCGACCGGATCTATGAAAAAATCGTGTCCAAGGCCCGGCATCTGGTCAAGGTCGGCGAAGACATCAGCCGCGAGTATGGCGTGCCCATCATCAACAAGCGGATCGCCGTCACGCCGATCTCCCTGATCGCCGCGTCCGGGGATGCAGATAACTATCTGTGTTACGCCCGTGCGCTCGACCGCGCGGCGGCGGCGGTCGGCGTCAATTTTATCGGCGGGTTCTCCGCGCTCGTCCAGAAAGGCTTCACCACAAGCGACCTGCGGCTGCTCGATTCGATTCCCGAGGCGCTGTCGCAAACGGAACTGGTCTGCTCTTCGGTCAATGTCGGAACGACAAGGACCGGAATCAATATGGATGCGGTCGCCCGCATGGGCCGGATCATCAAGGAATCCGCCAGGCTGACGGCTGACCGCGGCGCGATCGGATGCGCCAAACTGGTTGTGTTTGCCAACGCTCCGGACGACAACCCCTTTATGGCCGGCGCGTTCACCGGCGTCGGTGAAGGCGAGTGCGCCATAAATGTCGGCGTCAGCGGGCCCGGCGTGGTCAAGGCGGCCGTGGACCAGGCGGGGGACATGGACTTCGGCGAATTGGCCGAGGTGATCAAGAAGGCTGCGTTCAAGATCACTCGCGTCGGCCAGCTGGTCGCGATGGAGGCTTCGCGCCGGTTGGGCGTGCCGTTCGGCATCATCGACCTGTCGCTCGCGCCGACGCCGATCGTCGGAGACTCCGTCGCCCGCATCCTGGAAAGCATGGGGCTGCAGACCTGCGGCATTCCCGGAACGACCGCCGCTTTGGCGATGCTGAACGACGCGGTGAAAAAGGGCGGGACCATGGCCTCGTCCTTTGTGGGCGGTTTATCCGGCGCTTTTATCCCGGTCAGTGAAGACGAAGGCATGATCGCCGCCGTCGAAGCCGGCGTTCTGACGCTTGAAAAGCTTGAAGCCATGACGTCGGTATGTTCTGTCGGCATAGACATGGTCGCCATTCCCGGTGACGTGAGCGCCGAGACCATCTCCGCCTTGATCGCGGATGAAATGGCGATCGGTGTTTTCAACAACAAGACGACCGCTGTCCGGATCATTCCGGTGCCCGGATGCATAGCCGGGGACCGGGTCGTTTACGGCGGACTGCTGGGCAGCGCGCCGGTCATGAAGATTACGGACCTGTCTTCCGAGCGCTTCATCGCGCGTGGCGGCCGCATCCCCGCGCCGATCCACAGCATGAGGAATTGACGATGATCCGCAGACAGATTCTCGCCCGTCGGTTCATCCAGCTGGACCTGCCAGCGGTCCTGGTCTCGGAACACCTCACCGGACTGCTCCAGGGGCAGGACCGGTATGGGTTCCATGCCTTGCCGCTGGTCCTGATGGCGTTTTCAACATCCACCGGACCGGAGCAGAAATCCGCGGTCTCCTTTCTGGAATTGTCCGAATCGGTGTGCCAGAACCTCCATATCCAGGATATGTGCCGCATCTGGCTGCGCTTCCTGGCCGAAACGGCGGAGGCCGGCCCGACAGGGCCGGATGCCGCCGCAGACCGTGCGGAGAAAGCGATCGATGAATTGGCATCCTTGCTGGAGAATGCCGAAGATACCGGGTTGTGGGCGCGTATCTTTCGCCCGGTCGCCTATGTGGATCACGTTCTCGCAAGGAAATGGATGCCGTATCTGGAACTGTCGATCGCCAGCCGGCGGACAAGGATATCCGCCGCCGGGTTCGAACGGTGCGTAAACGCCTATCTGGCCGTACGCGCCCTGACCGGATGCAAGGACGAGGTTGACCGGCTTTTCTTCCCAGTGAAATACCACAACGCCGTCCGGAACGATGACCGGGCGGAGGCCCATCAGATCGCCATAGCCTGGGCCGAGTTCCGGAAGAAGGCCAGTGCGGCGGATGCCGCCGCGTTCATGTTGCTGAACCTGCAGAGGCTCGAGGTTTTTGCTTCCCCGGATGCGGTCGGCTTTGTGCCTGAAGCCGCGGATGCCGCGATGGCGGAAGCACTGTCCACCTGTGCGGCTTATCGCGAGATCCTTCCGGAGGACTACGACCTGTTGGTCGCCCAGGCGCGCATGTTGCGGAGGGTCGGAAATTTTGCGGGTTGCCTGGCGGCCTGCGCGCAGGCCATCGCGCTTCGGCCCAATGGCTACGCGGCCTATTGTGTCCGATCCAACCTGCGTTTCCTGACGGAAGAATACGGCCTTGCGCGCGACGATGCCGAACAAGCCTGCAGACTGGCGCCGGACAAGGCGCAGGGGTTCATCGCCCGGGCGTTTGTGCTGCTCCACGAAGGTGAATACGAAACGGCCCTCAAGGACTTTGAAACCGCCCTTCGCCTGGACCCCCAGCGGCTCGACGCGATGCATGGACGCGGCAAGTGCCTGTCCCTGCTGGGCGAGGACGAGGAGGCCATGTCCTGTTTCAACCGGCTGCGCAGGCTGCTGCCGGACGACCCCGACATCGCGTACGAACTGGCTGACGCCATGTTCGCGGCGGGTTTCCTGGACGATTCCCTCCGGGTCTGCCGTGAATGCCTGAGCCTGGACGAGACCTTCACCGAGGCTCATGTGCTCATGGCCGTTGTCGAGACCCGGCGCGAGAACGACGGCCTGGCTTTCGCGCATCTGGAACGCGCACTCGAAATCGAATCCGACAATCCGTTCGCACTAAATGAGATGGCTTATCTCCTCCACCTGCAAGGGCGCGACGGAGAGGCGTTCGATTATGTGGAACAGGCGCTGGACAGTTTCCCGGACTTCACCGAAGCCCTGTACAACAAGGCGACGATCCTGTATTTCCAAGGTCTTCTGGACGAGTCCTTCGAGCTCTTCGAGCAGATCCTGCTGAGTGTTCCCGACCATGTCAGCGCACTGATCGGCAAGGCCAACGTCCTGACCCAGATGAGCGAACTGGACGACGCGCTGACCTGTTACGACGAGGCGCTCAAGATTTTTCCGAAGAGCTCGGAAGCCTGCCTGGGAAAGGCGAACGTCTACCGGATGATGGGCCTGGAGGAAGACGGCCAGGAATGGCAGGAAAAAGCACGGCTTATGGAACAGGATCCAAACTAAATCCCCAGACTTCTCCGCGCTTCGTCGATCGCGGCCCTGACCGCGGACGACGCCGGTCCACCGGGCAGGGAACGCCGTTCGACACACGCCCCCACGTCGATGACCCCGTAGACATCCTCGCTGAACAGCTGGGAATACAGCCGCAGCGTTTCCAGGGAGAGCGCCTCCAGCGTCTGGCGGGTCTCGGCGCAATGCCTCACGAGCCTGCCGCTCACCTCGTGCGCGTCGCGGAAGGGAAGTCCCTTGCCCACCAGATAGTCGGCCAGATCCGTCGCGTTGGTAAAGCCCGACATCGCCGCGGCGCGCATGTCCGCCTCGCGGATCCGCATCGTCGCGATCATGCCGGTGAATGCAGGTAGGCACATGGACACCGTGTCCAACGCATCGAAGATCGCTTCCTTGTCTTCCTGGAGATCCTTGTCGTATGCCAGCGGAAGTCCCTTGACCATGGTCAGGAGGGTGACCAGCGACCCGATGACCCGGCCGGTCTTTCCACGGGCCAGTTCGGCGACATCGGGGTTTTTCTTTTGCGGCATGATGCTGCTGCCGGTGCTGAACGCGTCGTCCAGCTCGATAAAGTGGAATTCCTGCGACGACCAGAGGATGATCTCCTCGCTGAACCGGGACAGGTGGACCATGAAAAGCGCAAGGCAGGAGGCGATCTCGACGACGAAATCGCGGTCGGAAACCCCGTCCAGGCTGTTGTGCGTGATGTCGGAAAACCCGAGCTCCCGGGCGACCATCCCGCGGTCCAGCGCATAGGTGGTTCCCGCGAGGGCGCCGGAACCGAGCGGCATGGTGTCCATGCGGCGCAGGGCGTCGTCCAGCCGGCCGAGGTCCCTGCGGACCATCTCGACATAAGCCATGAGGTGGTGCGCCAGCGTGATCGGCTGGGCGCGCTGCAGGTGGGTGTATCCAGGCATTACGGTCTGCAGGTGGCGCTCCGCCAGATCGAGCAGGACGGAGCAGAAACCGGTCATGCCGGTCCTCAGGTCGGCGCACGCGTCGCGCAGGTACAGACGGATGTCCAGGGCGACCTGGTCGTTCCGGCTGCGTCCGGTATGAAGGCGCTTGCCGGCCTCGCCGATCCGGTCGGTCAGTTCCGCCTCGATGAACATGTGGATGTCTTCCGCCCCGTTGTCGAAGGCCAGCCGGCCGGCCCGGATATCTTCGCCGATGGCGGTCAGTCCGGACTCGATCGCCTCGGCGTCCTCAGCAGACAGTACGCCGATGCTGGATAGCATGCGGGCATGCGCAATGCTGCCCCGGATATCCTGGGCATACATCCTGCAGTCGAACGGCAGGGAAGAATGAAAGTCGTTCACCGTCTGGTCGGTTTCCTTGGAAAACCGGCCCGCCCAGAGTTTTTCCGCCATGTTCCCCTCCGATTGTCAGTCCGACAGGCCGTTTTTCTGCTTCATCTGCGCAACGACCTTCATCGGAAGCCCAAAGCAGTTGATGAAGCCGCCGGCATCCTTCTGGTCGTACACGTCGTCCTCGCCGAATGTGGAGAGGGCCTCCTGATACAGCGAATAGGGCGAGGAGGCCCCCGCGGGCGTCAGGTTGCCCTTGTAGAGCTTGAGCCGGACCTTGCCGGTGACCGTCTCCTGGGTCTTGTCGACAAAAACGGACAACGCCTCGCGGAGCGGGTGGAACCACTGGCCGTAATAGACCAGCTCGGCAAAGCGCTGGGCGACCACATCCTTATAGTGCAGGGTGTCGCGGTCCAGGCAGAGCAGCTCGAGTTCGCG
>CAZNGQ010000193.1:0-5295 GCA_964572095.1 uncultured Oscillospiraceae bacterium | reverse complement strand
GGGGGTCTTCCCTCCTCGCGGACCGTCGGATGTCCCGCAGGAAGGCGTCCGGCAGCTCGTCCGAGACATCGAGGCGCCAACCGGAAACCCCCAGCCGCAGCCATCGGCGCACGATGCCGTTTTCGCCCAGGATGAAGTCACGGTACGCCAGATCCTCCTTGTTGACGGTCGGAAGCTCGGGGAACCCCCACCAGGCGTCATACTGCAGGGAGTCGCCTTTTTTGCGGATCGAGTACCAGGAGGAGTACCGGGACTGCCCTTCCCCCAGGGCTTCCTGGTACGCGCCGATTTCCGGATAGCGGCGCAGCCGGTTGAAGTAGCGGCTGTCGGCGCCGGTATGGCTGAAGACGCCGTCCAGGACCAGACGGATCCCCCGGTCGCCGGCCGCTTTGCATAAAGACGCCAGATCCGCCTCCGTACCCAGAAGCGGGTCGATGCGTCCATAGTCCGCCGTGTCATACCGATGGTTGGAACGGGCTTCGAAAATCGGGTTCAAGTACAGGACATCCGCTCCAAGCGCCGCGATATGATCCAGGTGCTCTTCGATGCCGCGCAGGCTTCCGCCGTAAAAATCGCAAGCGATATAGCCGGTCTCCGGACGGCCCCGGTAATCGACGTCCTCGTTCCAGTTTTCGTGATAGATCCGCTCGGGGCGGTTCCCGACCACATCGTACGCGGTCCGGGCATCCGACGCGGCGCGGGCGAACCGGTCCGGAAACACCTGGTAGACGACCGCGCCCTTGAGCCAGTCCGGCGTTTCGAAGGGTTCTTCGTACACCGTGATCTGGAAAGCGGACTGGGAGAACCGTTCGTGCGAGCGGAAATCGGGCCGGGCGCCCCACATGCGGCCGGAACCGTTGCCGGCATCCCGGTCACGGATCAGGAACCTCGTCGTGCCTCCGGAATCGACTTCAAACCAGTAGAACAGCAGCACCGGCGCGCCGGGCGTCCTCACGCGGCATGCGTATAAGCCGTTCTCCTCCCGGGTCATCGGGAGCCTGCCGCTGTGAAAGTGCCCGTGTCCATACGCATAGCCCAGGAAGACCCCCTCCTCAGCCGCGCCTTCAAAATCCACCCGGGCCGCCAGGCGGACATAGGAGTCCACCGGTACGGCGCCGAACGGACTGCGGTAGTCGGTTTCCCGGCTGTGATGGAAGATCAGCATGCCGGATCCGGTCCGGTTCCGGCAAGCCGGGCGAACAGTCCGGCATAAGCGGCGGCAGAACTGTCCCAGGTGAAGTCCCCCAGCATGCCGCTTTTTACGATGCTCTCCCAGGCGGGGCGGGAATCCCGGTACACCCCGCAGGCGGTCCGTACCGCCAGCAGCAGTTCCTCGGCGTCCGCGCCGGAGAATGTGAATCCGTTTCCGTCCCCGGTGAACCGGTTGTAGGGATGGACGGTGTCCTTGAGTCCTCCGGTTTCACGGACGACCGGCACCGTGCCGTACCGCATCGCGATCATCTGCGACAGCCCGCAGGGTTCGAACAGCGATGGCATGAGGAACAGGTCGCCCGCGGCATAGATGCGGTGCGCCAGCGCGTTGTCGTAGGCAAACACGGCGGCCATGGCGCCCTTGTTGCGGGCGGCGGTTTCGCCCAGCAGCCACTCGTAGAACGGATCGCCCGTCCCCTGGACAACAATCTGCATCCCGTCGTCGATCAACCGGTCGATCACATGGATCAGCAGGTCGATGCCCTTCTGGTCGACCAGACGGGAGATCATCACCGCCAGCGGCACATCCGGATTTACGTCAAGCCCCATTTCCACCTGCAGGTTCCGCTTGTTGGCCGCTTTTCCCCGCTGCCAGGATTCCGCGTCGAAGTTTGCGGAAATCAACGGATCGGCGGACGGATCGTATTCCTCGACGTCGATCCCGTTCAGGATGCCCTTGACCTTGAACGCGACCTGCCGCAGGATCCCGTCGAGCCCCTCCCCGTATTGCGTCGTCAGGATCTCCCCGGCGTAGGACGGGGAGACGGTCGTAACGGAATCCGCAAAGACGATGCCCGCCTTCATGAAGTTGGGCACCCCGTCCTTGAGAACCTGTTCCTCGGTCATGTACTGCGGCGGCATGTCCATCAGGTCCGCGATGGTTTCGACCCCGTGAATGCCCTGGTATTTGAGATTGTGAACCGTGAACACCGTCTTCAGGGCCTTGTGGAACCCCTGGCTGCGGTAGTGCGCCTCCAGGAGGCAGGGGATCATCCCCGCCTGCCAGTCGTTGCACTGCAGGATGTCCGGTTCGAAGTCCATCGGCGCTCCCAGGGCTTCCAGGACAGCCCGCTGAAAAAAGGAAAACCGCTCGATATCGAACGAGTACTCAAGATAGACCGATTCATGTCCAAAGTAGTACTCGTTGTCGATGAAATAGACCGACACGCCCTCGAAGTCCATGCGGAAGAGTCCGCTGTACAGGGTTCTCCACCCCATGCGGAGCATATTCCATCGCAGAAAGACGAGTTGTTCGGCGTACCGTTCCTTGATTCTCCGGTACAGGGGAAGGATGACGCGCGCATCGCATCCATTGGCGTTCAGGTGGCGCGGCAGGGTGCCGACCACATCCGCGAGTCCGCCGACCTTGGCGAACGGGGCCATCTCCGAAGCGACCAGCAGGACCTTGATCCGTTTCATAGGACCGTCCCCTTTCCGATGACGATGGGATAGTCGTACGACCCGACCAGCTTGATGCCCGGCCGGATCACACAGTCCTTGTCCACGATGATGTTTTCCAGCTCGCAGTTTTCCGAGATGAACGAATCCTGCATGACGATGCAGTTCTTGAGCCTCGAGTTACGCGACACCATGACGCCCCGGAAGAGCATGGACCGGCTGACATCGCCAAAAACGCGGCATCCGTCCGAGATGATGCTTCCGGCGGCCCGACTTCCGGACACGTACAGGGTCGGGGCTTCGTCCTTGACTTTCGTAAAGACCGGCAACCCGGACCAGAACAGGGCGTTGCGGGCGTCGGAGGCGTCGAGCAGTTCCATCGTGCTGTTGAAATAAGCCTGGACGCTGTTGATGTTCTGGGAGAACTCCTTGAACTCGAACCCCTTGATCTGCAGGTGCTGGTGCATCATGAGGAGGCCGTAGATGCTCAGCCCGTGGTCGCCTTTCGCGATGGCTTCGCTGATCAGGTCTTCGAGCAGCGGCTTGCCCAGGACGAGGACGCCCATGGAAATCCTGTTCGTCACCGGCTTTTCCGGCTTGATGTACACATTGCGCAGGTTGTTTTTCCGGTCGAGGTCGACGACCAGGTGATAGGCGTCGGACCGGACCGGCTTGCGGTTGAACAGAAACGTGATGTCCGCGCCGCTTGCCTCGTGCCGCAGGATCATCTCCTCAAAAGTGGAAGTGAACACCGTCGTGCAGTCCGTTACCAGCACATATTTCCCGCGGTTTCCGCGGGAGTAATCCAGCACGCTGATCAGGTCCGCATTGTCGCTGCTGAAAATCGGGTAGGTGTTCTCCGCGTTCGCATAGGGCGGCAGCATGCTTAGGCCCGGGCTGTTCTTCCGGTCCAGATCCCAGGGGCTGCCTGTGCCGATATGGTCCATCAGGGACCGGTATTTGCTGTAGGTCATGATGCCGACATTGGTGATGCCCGTATTGACGATGTTGGAGAGCATGAAATCGATCACCCGATAACGGCCGGCATACGGGATGGCGGACAGCGGGCGGTGGCGGGTCAGCTCGCCCATCTCGATCCGCTTGTTGTCGGCCAGGATCAAGGCCAAGGCATCTTTGTACATGTTGTACTCCTCCTGACAATGTCCGGATCAGAAAACCCGGAATGTGCGCTCGATCGTGTTGCCCTCGACCAGGTCCTCGCGGAATTCAACCATGCAGCCGGAGGGAATCCGCGCGCCTTTCCGGATCTGCAGCCCTTTGTCGATCACGGTGATGCCGTCTGTACAAAGCCGCTTGTCTTCGTACGGGCTTGTGAAATCCATGTCACCCCCGATTCGGCAGTCCTCGCAGATCACGGTGCCGATGCCGACGATGCACTTTTCAACCACAGTTCCGGACCGGACTGTAACCCCGGGCATCAGGACGGAATTCCGCACCGACGCGCCCCGTTCGACCGTTACGCTGTCGGACAGGACCGAATGCAGGACTTCGCCCTCGATGACGCAGCCGTCCGTCATCGCGCTGTCCTGCACATGGGCGTGGAGACCGATATAATGCGCGGGCTTCACCGGGTTCTTGCTGTAGATTTTCCAGCTGCGGTCGAACAGGCTCAGCTGTTCGGGATGGTCCAGCAGGTCCATGTTCGCCTCCCACAGGCTGGCGATGGTCCCGACGTCCTTCCAATACCCGCTGAACCGGTACGCGACCAGTTTCATATGGTCCCTGAGCATCACCGGTATGATGTTCTGGCCGAAATCGTTGCTGGACTTTTCGTCCTGTTCGTCCTCGATCAGGGCGCGGCGCAGAACGTCCCAGGTGAAAATGTAGACCCCCATGGACGCCAGGTTGCTGCGCGGCTGTTTGGGTTTCTCGGTGAAATCCGTAATGCGGCCGTCCGCGTCCGCGCTCATGATGCCGAACCGCGAGGCTTCGTTCCATGGCACCTCGATGACGGCGATGGTGGCGTCCGCCTTGTTCTCGACATGGAACTGGAGCATGCGTGCGTAGTCCATCTTGTAGATATGGTCGCCGGAAAGGATCAGGATGTGCTCGGGGTCGCTGCTGTCGATGAAGTCCATGTTCTGGTAGATCGCATTGGCTGTGCCCTTGTACCAGTCGCTGCGGCCGCTCCGCAGGAATGGCGGCAGGATGAACGCGCCGCCGTTGGTACGGTCAAGGTCCCACGGGTGGCCGTTTCCGATATAGGTATTCAACTGGAGCGGCTGGTACTGCGTCAGGACGCCGACCGTGTCGATCGACGAGTTCGCGCAGTTGCTCAGGGGAAAATCGATCACGCGGTACCGGCTTCCGAACGGCACCGCCGGCTTGGCGAGGTGCCGGGTCAGCACGCCGAGCCGGGAGCCCTGTCCTCCCGCGAGAATCATTGCGATGATGTCTTTTCTCGCCATTACACTACCTCCTTGCCGGTACGGCGCTTTTGCCGTCCGGGCATTTTCTCAGTTTTTCGGATCGGCTCCTTTGCTGTCCGGCAGGCCGGCAGGCGGGAGAAGCCGGATCACAAGTCCGCCGACCGGCGGCAGGTTTACCCGGATCGAGCAGGGAAAGTCGTCGTCGGATCCGTCGACCGCCGGGATGTCCTCGGAGCCGCGAGGCAGCGGCGGGTACCCCCGGCCCCCCCAATACCACCCCGCGGTGTCCCGAATG
>CAZNGQ010000192.1:0-5322 GCA_964572095.1 uncultured Oscillospiraceae bacterium | reverse complement strand
CGTCCGCCATGTGCGGGCGCAGTACCTCCTCGACAAACAGCGGACGGACGGCCTCCAGCTCCCGGAAAACGGTCCGGGCGTAGGGGATGTCCCAGCCCATCCAGCAGTCGAACATCAGCTCATAGTCCGGGCCCAGCGCGTCACGGAGCGCGAACGCCATGTCGAGGTTCTTGCGGATGCCGGTGGTGCCGCTGCCCGGGCCATAGCGGAAGAACCACTTCTGCGCCTGGTATCCCTGCTCCTTGACCCGAAGCGCCGCCTCGCGCGCCTGCGCGGGCTCCACCGGGAACCCCAGCATGCTGATGTACGGCCGGATCCGGCCGCGCCCGCCGCCGAGCAGGCGATAGACCGGTTGGCCGAGGATCTTGCCCTTGAGGTCCCACAACGCGATGTCGACGGCGCTGATCGCCATCATCATGACGCCGGATCGGGAATGGCGGTCGAATCGGGACAGGATGTCCCAGATCATGCGGTTCTCCATCGGGTCGCGCCCGATCAGGTGTGCGGCGAGCCCGTCCATGACGGTCAGCAGCTGCGCGCGATTTTCGATCGGGCCGTGGAAGCCCTCGATCCCCTCGTCCGTCGTGATGGCGAGGAACACCCCCTCCAGCATGCCGCCGGTCTGTCGGTCCGTGGCGCGCATGCGCGAACTGCGCGGCTCGTCCGCGAACGCGGGCCAGATGTCGAGCGGATCGCAGGAGCGATCGCCGCCGCCGTATCGGGGCTCATACGGGATCGTGTGGCGGCGCAGCTGGATGCCGGTGATTTTCATGCGGGGGTCCTCCGGGGGTGTTTCTGCCAAATGGTTTACCGCTCCATTCTCCTGCGCTGCGGAGTGGCGGTCAAGAGGAGGATACGTGCGAAAACAGGGGTTTCAAATCGTAGTACTTCACAACCGTTGTGACATATAACAATTTGAAACCCCCAAAAATGCATATGTCCCTCCGGCGAGCGGGGTTTTTCCCTTATGATTGACGTATCGGTTTGACAGGCTGGACACAGCATCAGAAAGCAGGAGGTCGCATCATGGATTCATTCTTTGACTCGTTGCCCGATGGATCCGCATTCGATGGTTGGGAGCCGAGTGGAAACTACCGCCGGACATACTATGTACGGCAGCGTCAGGAGAACGCGAGCGATTCCAACCCGGGCACAGCCGAGGCGCCTTTCAAGACGCTCGGCCAGGCCGCCAAGATCCTGATGCCGGGGGAGCGTGTTCTGGTCGGATCCGGGCTGTACCGGGAATTCGTGCAGCCGGAGCGCGGCGGGACCGGACCGGACGACATGATCGGGTACGAGGCCGAGGAGGGAGCCGAGGCCACACTGACCGGAGCCGAGGTCTGGGACACGGAATGGATCCCGTCGGTCGGGTGGTCGCGGATGGCGCCGCCGAATGTGGACAAGAGCCTGCCGGACCCGAATGCGGTCGTGTGGGAGGGGAGCCTGCCCCGCGAAGCCTTCCGGACGGTCAACCCCTTTGCCATGGTCAATGTGCCGAGCCACCCTTTCGGCGGCTGTGATTTCTTATTCCAGTACCTCCCCAAGGACGCTCCCTACTGGGAGTACCTCAACCGCCGCGGCATGCTCATGGTCGACGGGGTTCCGCTGCGCCAGGTGACCTACTACTTCCAGCTGTCGCGTGCCGCCGGCACCTTCTGGGTCGAGGACGACGGGATGACCCTGCACTTCCGCCTGCCGGACGACGGGAATCCGGCGGACCATGTGATGGAATTCACGGCGCGCGAGTCGGTCTTCCGACCGAAACGGCCGTATTCCGCGTATGTCCGGGTCAAGGGACTGAGGTTCGAATTCGTCGGAAACGGGTTTCCCGGCAGCCAGAAAGGCGCGCTGTCCACCTACTGCGGCCACCACTGGGTGATCGAGGACAACCACGTCCGCTGGGCGAATTCCATCGGCATCGACATCGGCCACGAGTCCCCGCTTCGCCGTTCCGGAGAAACGGCCGGATACCAGATCGTCCGCGGCAATACCGTAACCGACTGCGGCATCTGCGGAGTATGCGGATTGTCCGGGGGAAGCCCGGACGGAATGAAAAGCGTTCTGGTCGAAAACAACCGGTTTGAGCGGATCTGCTGGCACGATACGGAATACCTGTACGAATGCGCCGCGATCAAGCTGCACGGCACCCATGACTGCATGATCCGGCACAATGTGATCCTCGACAACCGGAACGGTTCCGGCATCTGGCTGGATTACGGCATCGTGAACACCCGTGTCTGCTGCAACGTGATCCAGGACATCCGGAAAACCATGTATGGCGCCATCTTTATCGAAGCGTCGCAGAAGCCCAACCTCGTGGACAACAATGTGGTCCATGGCGTCGGCGGCGA
Organism: uncultured Oscillospiraceae bacterium; assembly: GCA_964572095.1. Classification (GTDB taxonomy): domain Bacteria; phylum Bacillota; class Clostridia; order Saccharofermentanales; family UBA5734; genus JAAYKS01. The sequence goes on along the minus strand of CAZNGQ010000192.1, from coordinate 2,971 downwards.
TCCGCTCGGCATGGTCACGCAGTGCAACGACGGCGGCGGGCACGGAATCTACGAGCATGACTGCGATTATCTTGTCGTCCGGGACAATTTCGTGTTCGGAGTCGAGGGCGGGGCGGTCTTCCTCAATATCGCGAACCCGGAACGGAACGTGAACAACCGGATGCCGACCGGCCGCCGCATGAAGGTGCTTGGAAACTTCCTGTCTGATTCCGGCATGGCCATCGTCTTTCCGGAGGAGGACAACTTCTCCGACGGCAACATCTTTGGCGCAGGCAGTTTCAAGCGCCATGGTCCGCTGCGCATCCATAGGGTGTATAAAACGTACGAGGCGTTGAATCTCGAAGCCTGGCGCGATTTCCGCGGCTGGGATAGGAACGGCAGGGAGGCCGGAATTCAAGCCGGCCTGGACCGGGACGCCATGCGGCTGACCATGTCGCTGACGGAGAACGGAACAACCGCAGTCAAGACGCTCGACCTGGGCGGGATGTTCCGCATCGACACCTTGAAGTAGCCGATACAGGTGCGCCGTTCGGAGCCGACTTCGCGATTTACGGCCTGGTGCCGGCGAATCGGTGATCCTACCTCGCCGTTTCTTTGCGCCTTCTGCCTGCGGCAAGCATGCTTGCCGACATCAGCATCCCCGCCGCCGCCAGCAGCAGCGCGCCCGCCGTCACCGGCACCAGTGCCTCGGCCGCCCCGGTGTCCGGGATCGGCGCCGCGACCACCGTGAGGCCCGTCGCGGTGTTCACCATCGCCGAGTCCGCCACGTTCGCGGCCAGGACGTACGCGCCCGGCACCAGGTCGGCCGGCAGCGTCAGCACGACCGTCGCCCGGCCGTCCGCCCCGACTGTCCCGATCCCCGTGATTGCGGGCACCAGCGGCTGGAGGCTGCCGTTCAACAGGCGCAGCTGGACCGTCGCCCCGGCCGCGGTGTTCTGTGTCGTGACGGCTACGGTCAGCTGCGTGACCCCCGACGCGATGCTGGTGCTCGCGGGCGCGACCGAGAGGACAACGGGCTTGGGGGCCTTGTCGATGTTGGAGATGGTGATCGACTTTGTGGTGGTGTTCCCGGCCTCATCCTCCGCGATAAAGGTATAGGTGCCATTGGCCGACACCACATAAGTCGCGGTGTCGCCCATGACGAAAGTCGAGTCCGGAAGCGTGATCCGCCTGACCCACATGTTGTCCGTGCCCGTTGCGGTGATCGTCACATCCTGGTCCGTAGGGTCGGTCGTGCTCGGTGTCAGCGTCAGTTCGGGAGCGGTGTCGTCCACCGGCTCGATGTCGATGTCCACCAGGAGGAGCATGCCGTCGCCAAGCCCGTTGTTCTTTCCGGCCAGCATGTCATCGTTCGACCAGGTGGAACCGAAACCGGCATACCGGTTCATACTGGTCCAGCAGCCCGCGAACAGCATGTCGTTGCCGGAACCGCCGCAGGAATAGGCTGTGCCTGGAAGGCCGGCGGAACTGAACTCGACGATCCAGCATTCCAGACCGTACATCGGATGCGCCAGTGCGTTCCCGTCCGTGGAGCTGGTATAGCCGAACGCGACCAGCGAACCGTCGCTCTTTTCGGCGATTCCCTCGAACGAATCCGTGGCCGATCCGCCGGCGACCGTGATCCAGTTCTGGTTTCCATCGAGGTCGTACTTCGCCAGGAACGCCTGCTGTGCGACGATCGGCATCATGGCGAAATCCCCGTTGGTGGAATCGGTCGTTCCGGCGACGGCAAATCCGGTTCCCGCCAGGGTGATCGAATGGATCGCCTCGGTGTACTCCCCGCCCAGTGCCTTCTGCCATACGACGTCGCCAGCCGCCGTGAATTTGACAAGGATCGCGTCTTCCACCCCATGGTTCAATCCGGCGAACATCCCGTCGGCCGAGTCCGACGTGCCGACCGCGACCAGCTCGCCGGCAGGCGTCTCGATCACATCCATGAAGTGGTCATTGCCCGAGCCCCCGACCTGCCGGACCCATACCGGCGTGCCGACGGCATCGTACCGGGCCAGGATGGCGTCGTACGCGCCCAGCGCGGTCTGTCCATATCCGAGATCCGTGGAATTGCTCCTCCCGGCGACGACGAACCCGCCGTCCGCCGTAGAGCGCACCGACTCGATCATGTCCAGCCCGTTTCCGCCCAGGACAAGCGTGGCGATCTTGTTCCCGGCCGCGTCGAACCGGACGATCAGGCCGTCCCCCGCGCCCTTTGCGATGCCCGCGAGATCGTCGGTGCTGGAAAAGGTGTACCCGGCCGCGACGAAACCGGCGCTGCCGATCGCCGTCACCGCGTTGAAACAGTCATTCGCGTTTCCGCCCGCCCGGGTCACCCAGTTGATCCGCCCGGTCGAGCTGGTCCCGGCCAGAAACGCGTCCATGGACGCGAATCCGGGCACGGCCATGTCCCCGTCGCCGGACGTGGTCGAACCGGCCGCAACATAGCCGCCGCCCGGTATATTCGCTGCGCCGTAAATGTTCTCCATCTGCGTCCCGCCGATCGTCAGGGCGGTCAGCCAGGTGATGGCGCCAACCGATGCGGGTGCCAGAACGAGAAGGAGAGCGACAAGACAGACGATGGTTGTTTTCAGGACCTGTCCATGTACCTTTCCCATGGGTTCCCTCCAATTGTTGAATGCCCGCGTGGCTTGCGATCGAGTGCTTCTATGGTCAGTTTAGTCCTACAAAAATCCGGCGACGCAGCTTCTAAAGATCAACTTTTTGTGAAAACAACAGTTTGAAAACCACATTTGGCTGCGGATGCCGCGCGGCCGTCTTTCCAGGAATGAAAACCCCGACCCGCAAACAACGGATCGGGGCTGACTTCATGATAAACGGATCGGCAGCCAGTGCTCCCGGCAATCCTACCTCTGCGCGTCCTTGCGCCTTCTGCCTGCGGCAAGCATGCTTGCCGACATCAGCATCCCCGCCGCCGCCAGCAGCAGCGCGCCCGCCGCAACCGGCGCCAGCGCCGCGG
>CAZNGQ010000191.1:2508-5347 GCA_964572095.1 uncultured Oscillospiraceae bacterium | reverse complement strand
GCCGCCATGCTCAGCCACATGGGCGAAGGCAACTGGAAAGTCGCCCGCAAGGACCGCCCGATCCGGCTGATCGACCGCCCGCTGGACATCGGCGACATGGACAACCCGCCCACGCCCAAGTTCAACGTCGAACCCGGCGAAGCCACCCTGGTCTCGCTGGTCGCCGTCGAGGGCGAAGACTACCGCCTGATCGTGTCGCACGGCGAGATCCTGGATACGGAAGAACTCGTCGGCGTCCCGATGAACCACGCGTTCTTCAGCCCCGACACGGGGATCCGGTCGGCGATGGACGACTGGCTCCGATTCGGCGGCACCCATCATGAAGTCCTGTTCCTGGGCGACGCCTGCCGCCGCCTGGAGATGCTCTGCGACATCCTTTCCATTGATTACCTGGAGGTGTGACTCCCATGGCAGACAAGGCCCGAATCCGGATCGACCGCGATTACGTCATCGGTCCGATCGATGAGAAATGTTTCAGCTCGTTCGTCGAGCCGCTGGGCCGATGCGTCTACCACGGCATCTACGAGCCGGGACATCCCGAGGCGGACGCCAACGGATTCCGGCAGGATGTGCTGCGGCTGACGCGGCCTCTCGGCCTTACGCTCAACCGGTTCCCGGGCGGCAACTATGTCTCGACCTACCGCTGGGAGGACAGCATCGGCCCCAAGGACAAGCGTCCGCGCCGCGCCGAGCCCGCCTGGCTGTCGATCGAGACAAACCAGTTCGGCGTCGACGAATTCGCCGACTGGTCGAAGCAGAACGGGTCCGGGATCATGATGACCGTAAACCTGGCCACCCGCGGGGTGCTTGAGGCCATGGACGCCCTCGAGTACTGCAACTTCGACAGCGGCACCGCCTGGAGCGACCTGCGCGCCGCCAACGGCCACCGGCAGCCGCACGGCATCAAGTACTGGTGCCTGTCCAACGAGACCGACGGACCTTGGCAGGTCGGCCAGAAGACCGCCCGCGACTACGGCCTGCTGGCCCGCGAGTCGGCCAAGGGCATGAAGCTGATCGACAAATCCATCAAGACCGTGCTGGCCGGCAGTTCCGCCCCCTCCATGCCGACGTTCCCCCAGTACGACGCGGAAGCCCTGGAGATCGCCTACGACCAGGTCGACTACCTGTCGGTCCACAACTACCTGCACAACGCCCCGAACGACACGCCGGACTATGTCGCCAAGCCGATCGGGACGGACCGGTACCTCAAGGCGGCGATCGCCACGCTGGACCACGTCCAGGCCCGGGTCCGCTCGAACCGGCAGATCCACCTGTCCTTCGACGAGTTCAACACCTGGCACGGCGTCGCCGGCAACGAGCGGTTCCAGATCACGCCATGGCAGGAAGCGCCGAAACTGCTGGAAGACCAGTACACCATGGAGGACGCCGTCACGCTGGGCGGCATGCTGCTGACCGTTCTGCGCCATGCGGACCGGGTGAAGATCGCCTGCATGTCCGAGCTGGTCAACTGCATTTCCCACATCCGCACCGAGAACAACGGCGCGGCCTGGGTCCTGCCGCCTTACTACACCTTCCTCACGTATTCCCGGTACGGCCGCGGCGAATCCCTGCAGACGGTCGTCCTGGAGTCTCCGGTCTACCGCAGCGCGAGCTTCGAGGGCGTGCCCCTGCTGGACGCGCACGCGACCCGCGACGGGGACAACCTGACGCTGTTCGCCATCAACCGCAGCGTCGGATCCGGCCTCCCGTTCGAGGCGGACATCCGCGGATTCGAGGATTACCGGATCGTGGAGCATATCGTGCTCGCCAGCCCGGATCCCAAGGACACCAACACCTGTGCGGATCCCAACCGGGTCGCACCGCGGTCCAATGGAAACGCGGCGATGGAGGACGGCGTCGTCAAGGCGACGCTCGAGCCGTTGTCCTGGAACGTGATCCGGCTGCAGTCGGCAAAACCGACAGAGAGGAAACCGGTATGAACGCAGTCGTCATCGGCGCCAGCCAGGGGCTGGGGCTGGAGCTTCTCCGATCCCTCCTCCGCGAGGGACACGCCGTCATCGCCGGCGTCATCGAGCGTGAGGCGCCGGCCGCGGTGGCCGCGCTGGCGGCGGCGTCCGGCGGACGCCTGACCGTGGTCCATGCCGATGTCACCGACGAGGCCGTCATGGGACGGATGGCCGCAATCACGGCCGAACGCTTTGGGCCGCAGGGAGTGGACGCGCTGGTCAACGTGGCGGGCGTCCTGCTCCGCAGGGACCAGGAATGCGATCTGCTTTCAGCGGATATCGCCGAGCTTCGCCGCTCGCTGGAGGTCAACACGATCGGCGTCGTGATCGTCATGCAGCGTTTCTATCCGCTCATCCGCAAGGACGGAAAGGGCGCGCTGCTCACCATCACGTCCGAGGCCGGCAGCCTGTCGATCAGCGGCCGCATCTATCCCGCGTACTCCATCTCCAAGGCCGGCGCAAACAAGGCCGTATCGATCCTGACACAGACCGTGACCGACATCCGGATCCTCGGGATCCACCCCGGCCGGATGAACACCGAGATGGGGCGGGCGCACGCCCAGATCGAACCGCAGGTCTCGGCCGACGCCATCGTCCGGCTGATGACCGGCGAAGTGGTTCCCGACCCCGCTTCCGGCTGGTTTGTCGACTACCGCGGCGAACCCATGACAATCTGACCCGTTCCATTATTTGACATCCCAGTGAGGTAACAACATGAGCACGATCAACGGATCCTTTCTTCCCAAGACAGCCAGGGAACTGGCTTCGGTTTTCGACCATACGATCCTTAAGGCCGACGCCACGCCCGCCCAGGTGGAGGTGCTGTGCCGCGAGGCGCTTGAGTACGGCTTCGCCTCGATCTGTGTCAACTC
>CAZNGQ010000191.1:0-2408 GCA_964572095.1 uncultured Oscillospiraceae bacterium | reverse complement strand
GCGGCGTTTGTCAAGACGTCCACCGGCTTTTCCACCGGCGGGGCGACCGCGGCGGACATCCGCCTCATGCGCGAGACGGTCGGACCGGACATCGGCGTCAAGGCCTCGGGCGGCATCCGGGACCTGAAGACCGTGGAAGCCATGCTTGAGGCCGGCGCCAGCCGGATCGGCGCCAGCGCATCGGTGGCGATCATGAAGGAATGGGCGCGGTGATCCGACTTCACGCCCGGGAGGAAAAACCATGAAGGGCAGAATGAGAGCGGTCCAGTTGTTCGCGCCGGGGGACGTCCGGTGTGTCGAGACGGATATCCCGCAAGTGGTGAAACCGGATGATGTGCTCGTCCGTGTCAAGGCCTGCGGGGTTTGCGGATCCGACATCCCGCGTGTGATGAGCAAAGGGGCCTACCGATACCCCATCACGATCGGTCATGAGTTTGCCGGTGAAGTGGTGGAGACCGGCAGCGGGGTTGCCGGATTCCGTCCGGGGGAGCAGGTCACGGTGATGCCGCTGGTCAACTGCGGCGTTTGCCATTACTGCCGGATCGGCGAGGCCGTCCTGTGCGACGATTACGATTATTACGGATCCCGGATCGACGGCGCCATGGCCGAATATATCGTGGTCCGGGCTGAAAACGTTCTCCGGCTGCCCGACGGCATCTCCATGGAGCACGCGGCCATGACCGATCCCGTTTCCGTCGCTCTCCACGCCATCCGCAAGGCGGATGTCCAGGCGGGTCAGACCGTCGCCGTATTCGGCCTTGGGGCGATCGGCTACATCGCGGTGCAGTGGCTTCGCCAGCTGGGCTGCGGGAGCGTCATCGCCGTTGACGTGCTCGACGGAAAGCTGGGAATGGCGCTGGAACTTGGCGCCTCGCGGGTGGTCAACTCCGCCAAGGAAAACGTGGTCGAAGCCATCCTCAAGGCGACCGAAGGACGGGGCGCCGACGCCTGCATCGAAATCTCCGGCAGCCGTTTCGCCCAGGTCCAGGCCGTCGACGCGGTACGCAAGATGGGCAGGGTGGTCTTTTGCGGGATCTCCTATGACGACCTGGTCCTGCCCAACAAGACACTGAACAAGATCCTGCGCGGGGAGCTGCACCTGCTCGGTTCCTGGAATTCCTCGATCGCCCCGCTTCCGATCAACGAGTGGAAAAGCTCGCTGATGTTTGTTTCCGACGGCCGGATCCGGCTCGATTCGCTGGTCAGCCACCGGTTTTCGCTCGAGGACTGCCAGACCGCCTTCAACATGATGTACAACCGCACCGAGATCTTCACCAAGGTCATGTTCATACCCTGACGGGAGGAGAACCATCGATGCTTGCCTATGTCTACGAGTCCAAAGGCTCGCTGCACTTGACCGAACGCCCGGATCCCGCCCTGCCGGCCGGCGGCGCGGTGATGCGCGTCGAGGCCGCCTCCATCTGCGGCACGGATGTACGGGCGCACCGGTTCGGGAGCGACAAGATCGAACCCGGCCGGATCCTCGGGCATGAGTCCGCCGACACCCTGATCGCCTGCGACGCGCCCGGTTTCCAGGCCGGCGACCGGGTGGCGGTCGCGCCGGCCATCGGCTGCGGCGTCTGCCGGCATTGCCTCTCCGGCCGCACAAACATGTGCGACGACCTGCACACCATCGGATTCCAGCACGACGGCGCGTTTGCGGAGCGCCTGGCCATTCCCGCGCAGGCGTTCCGCATGGGCAATGTCAACCGGATCCCGGCCGGCGCGGACGCGCATGTCTACCCGCCCGCCGAGCCGCTTGCCTGTGTCATCAACGCCCAGTCGTTCCTGCGCATCGGACCGGACGACGTTGTCCTGATCTTCGGCGCGGGCTACATCGGCTGCATGCATGCCATCCTGGCCCGGCTGGCCGGCGCCGCCCACATCGTCATTGCCGAAACCGCGGAAGCCCGTGTACAGGAGGTCCACCGGCTCCTTCCCGGCGTCGGCACCGTCAATCCCCTCGCCGGCGACGTCGGAGCCTATGTGCTGGCCCGCGCCGGCCGTCCCGCGACCGTGGCGGTCATCGCCTGTTCCATCGGCCCGGTCCAGGCCCAGGCACTGGCCCTCCTGGACAAAGGCGGCCGAATCTCGCTGTTTGGCGGCTTGTCGGGCGTATCGACCGGCTTCATCGATTCCAACCTCATTCATTATCGCGAAATCGAGGTCTATGGCGTCCACGCTTCCACGCCGGCGCAGAACCGGCAGGCGATCGCCATGATCCGCGACGGCCGTGTGGATGTGTCTCCGTTCCTGACCCGTTATCGGCTGGCCGATATCGAATCCGCCTTTTCGGACATCGATGCCGGCCGAGTCATGAAATGCGTGCTGGAACCGTGACGGCCTGCTAGAAGGCCAGGGAGGACGCCCCCTGCCTGACGCCAATCGACGCTATATCCTGTCCATCG
>CAZNGQ010000190.1:0-5415 GCA_964572095.1 uncultured Oscillospiraceae bacterium | reverse complement strand
CGGCATGCCGCAGGTGCTCCTTCGCTTCATGGCGATCCGTAAATCCTCCGAGCTGCGCAAGTCCCGGAGCATCGCCGTCATCTGGTGCGTGGCTTCCCTGTTCACGGCCGTAGCCATCGGCATGATCGGCCGCGCGCTGCTGCCCGGGCTGCTCACGACCGCCAGCGAGTCCGAGACGATCTTCATCCATCTGGCCGTCTCCTACTTTCCTCCCTTGCTGGCCGGCGTGATTCTCGCCGGTATCCTGGCCGCCTCGATGAGCTCGTCCGACTCCTACATGCTGATCGCCTCTTCCGCCGTGGCGCGCAACCTGTTTGGAAACCTGATCTCGAAAAAGGCTACCGATCGCCAGATCATGTGGGTTGCGCGCGTCACACTGGTGGTCGTCACGCTGTTCGGCATGTATGTCGCCCTGGCCGGCGACGACTCCATCTTCCGGGTTGTCTCCTATGCCTGGGCCGGATTCGGCGCCGCCTTCGGTCCGCTGATCCTGTTCTCCCTGTTCTGGAAGCGCATGAACCTGCCCGGCGCCATCGCCGGCATGGTCGTCGGCGGCGGTGCCGTTGTACTGTGGAAAGAAGTCATCAGCAAGATCGGCGGAGCGTTTGCCGTATACGAACTGCTGCCGGCTTTCCTGCTCTCCTGCGTCGCGATCGTCGTGGTCAGCTTGTTGACCGCCCCTCCGTCCAAAGACATCGTGGACGAATTCGATAGGGTGGCGCGGTCAGAGGCCTAACACAGATCCATTTTTCTCGAGACAGAAAGCAGGGCGTCCGATGTTGGATCGGACGCCCTTTCTTTGCTTTTGTCGATCCGTTTGTAAACCGGCGGCGGTGGTTCAGCCGAGTCCGGATCATGACCTCCGCACAAAAATCCGCAGTGTGGTCCGCTGTTTTTCCGACGGCGTCTTGCGTGCGTCGGTCAGGTAGATCTCCCGGTGTGTCCGGCTTGTCCGAACCAACCCGTTCGCGTCGCAGTAGCCCTGCAGTTGCGCGAAACTCGCCGGTTCCTCGTCGTAGGATCCAAGATGAAGCATCTGTACACAGAGCCCGTCGGCGATGCGTTCGAAAGCGGCGTCCGCCAGCCGGGGCGCTTTCTTTTTCTTTCCCGTACGCCTGATGACCTCCGCCGCCAGCTCGTCCGTGACGAAGTCGGGCTGCCGGATCATGAGCTTGTAGACGAGGTCGTTTTTGTCGAACCGGCCGGCCGCCTTGGCCTCCTCACTCAGGTCCCAAACGCCTTCCAGCGGATATATGGCATACTCGGCGTATCCCTCCGGCGTGACTCCCTGACGCGGCAGCATTTTGACCCCGTACGACAACGCGTACAGCAGTCCGACCGCCTCGGCGAACGCGTCGGACGCCGGATGGCCCTGTCCGGAAATCGTGTAAAACCCGAACGTCGGGACCGTCACGAGTTCCGGCGTCCCCTTTGGGATGTACAGGGCCTTTTCCGTTTTCTTCCAGTCCAGTTTCATATGCCAGCCTCCTGTTCGCCGACGGCGGCGTCAATCGGTTCCGCTAACGACTCCACCCACCGGGCGACTTCTCCCCTGCTCTTCAAGACGACAAACGGCTTGTCCGGATACTTGTCGTGCAGCGCCAGGATCCTCGGCCTGTCGTTCCGAGGATAGATCCAGATGAGTTTCAAGAAATCCAGGAACTCCTTGTCGAACTTCTCTTCCAGATATTCAGGTAGGTCCGACCGCTTTTTGCCGTGCCGGCGGATCGCTCCGATCAGGCAGACAACCCGGGGGATATCAAGGAACACCACGGTGTCCGCCGCTTCGAAACGCAGTTCGAGTGTCGACCGGTAGTCACCGTCGATGATCCATCGGTCGCCCGCCATCAGCTCCCGCTGCCTGGCGATCCACGCCTCACGCGGCGGGTGGATCCACCCCGGCTGCCAGAATTCCCTGTCCAGATGAACCAGCGGATATCCTGTCGCCTGCGCCAACCGTTTGGCCAGCCAGCTTTTCCCGCTGCCCGCGCTCCCTGCGATGATGATCCGTTTCCCGTCCATTCACCCACCTGTAATCCGATTCTCATTCTGCTCCAATGATTCTACTCCAGCCCTGCCCTAAGATGGAACCAGAAACCACCACTGTTTATTTTGAGAGGAGAACAGACTATGTCCGTATTTGCATGGATCGTACTGGGAGCGGGAGCCGGATGGCTCGCCAGCATATTCACAGGAAAAAACGCCCGCATGGGACTTGTCGCAAACGTCGTCGTCGGTATACTCGGCGGATTTGTTGGCGGGTTCCTGATGAACCTGGCTGTCGGCAAGGGTATCACAGGGTTCAACGCGTGGAGCCTGCTCGTCGCCACACTCGGCGCGTCGCTGCTTCTCTGGCTGATCCAAAAAGTCCGGAAGTGATGGGGATCAGACGGATTTGATCTTGCGCACCAGAGCCTCGATCACCATGCGCACCTCACGCTCCGCATGGTCGCCGGCCTTCGCGCGGATCGTTCGCGCGTCCGCATGGTCCATGGCCAGATACTTTGCGGCCAATTCGCCGGCCTTCGCCTCGTCCAGGTCCGTGACCTGGGATGGAGACAAGTCCTCCAGACACGCCCGGGCGGCCCTCATCACAATCTCCATATAGTCGGCGACCGCCTCCAGATGGCGGTAGGGATAGACATCGCCGTGCCCGGGCAGGATCGCCTGTCCGCCGCGCGCATAGAGCGCCCGCAGCGTGGCGATCCAGTTCTCCACGTCGGCCGCGTGAAAGTACAGCGTCTGGAACTCCACTGCCGTGTCCCCGGTGCAGACCATCTGCTCACGGACCATCCGGATAAACAGGTCGCAGCGGGAGTGCGCGGTTCCCTGCAGGGTGGATAGCTCGACATCCATCGCGCCGATCCGGACCCGCAGGACCCCGTCCACCCCGACAAACGCCGCTTTTTGGCTGACGCCCTCCGGAGCGACCTGGCCGATCAGGCGATGGGAGCAAAAGACGGTCACCGGCTGGTCCGCAAAGCGCGGAAGGCCGTCGACATGGTCCGCATCCCCGTGCGTCAGGAAAATGTACCGGATCGGGTTTCCGAACAACGCGGCCGCCTCGTCCATCATCTCCTGCGCCGCCTCCATGGAGGGGACATCCACAGCGGCGACCACATCCCCGCTGACCAGGAAGGCGCCGTTGCACTGGCTGCGCTCGCGCAGGTTTCCCTTGCGAAAGTAAACGTTCGGCGTCACACGATGGATTTCAACGAGATTCTTTTCATAGACAAGCTCCATATCGTATCACCCTCTGTTTCCGGCATGATGACGAATCATGCCCTCTCGGCTCTCGCCTTCCGAACCAGCGACTGGATCACCATGCGAAGCTGCCGCTCCGCCTCGCTTCCGACCGTTTGGCGGATGGTCTGCGCATCCGCACTGTCACCCGTCAGAAAGAGGACCACCATGGAATCGATCTCATTAGCCTCCAGAGTCGCCGCCTCTCCGAATGGTAGCGCATCCAGGCAGCTGTGCCCCGCCCGGACCAGCACATCAATGAAATCCGCGACCTGGAGCAGATGGGAATAGGGATAGATGTCGCCATGCCCGGGCAGGATATACTTGCCTCCGCGCGCGTGCATCTCCCGCAATACGTTCGCCCAGTTCTCCGCGTCCGCGTTGTGAAAGTACAGGTGCGGCAGTGCCACCCCCGCGTCGCCGACACAGACGCACTCATCCCGGAGGATCCGGATGAACAGGTCCCGGGGTGAATGCGCCGCCCCCTGGACCGCTTCGAGTTCGACCTCCAGCTCTCCCATCCGAAGCCGCAGGACGCCTTCGACCCCGATAAACGTGGCCGGACCCGCATACCCCTCCGGTACGATCTGCGCCAGCAGGCGATGGGATCCAAAGATGTTCACCGGTTTGTCTATGAAAAACGGCAGCCCCTGGACGTGGTCTCCGTCCCCGTGTGTCATGAATATGTGGCGGATCGGATGGCCGAACAGCGCGGCCGCTTCCTCCGTCATCTCCTTAGCGGCCTCCATGGTGGTCACGTCGACGGCTGCCACGATGTCGCCGCTGACGACATAGGCCTGGTTGCACTGGCGGCGTTCGGGCATGTCGCCCCTGCGGTAGTAGAGGTTCGGCGTCACCCGTACGATTTCCACCTTGTTCTTTTCGTAGATGGTTTCCAAGTCGGTCACACTCCTTCCCTGATCACAGCGTCTTTCTCGCGCCTCGACTTGACCAGCCGTTTCCCAAGATTCATGAACGGCAATTCGATGAACCGATAGGACAGGTCGCTGATTCCCAAGGTGACAACCAGCAGGAACAGCGTTTGAACCACCATCCCGTATCGGGTCGACCGGATCCAAAACGGCAGACTGTCCACGTGTTTAATATACAAATTATAATATACCCCTGAGTACAAGATGACATGGCACACATAGATCGAGTAGGACCGGTCCGCGATGTATACCAGGATCCTGTCCAGCACAGGCAGTCCCCCCAGTACCCACCCGGAGTTTCGCTGCGCCAGGTAGACAATGGCGGCAGCCAGCAAGGTGAATACCGGATACTTGAAAATCGGCTCAACCCTCCCGTCCATCCAGGCAGGCAGGAGAAACAAGGCCGCCGTCAAAAGCAGGAAGACCGCGCTCTTTACCGTCCGGGAGATCCCATCGTCCCATCCATGGCCCTTGATCGCGTCATCCGTCCGTTCGGGTCCGGCGGCGAGTATGCAGATCAAAACGCCGGCAAACAGGCTGTCCGCCTGTGTATGGGTGAGGAAACCGATGGAGGCCGCAGGCGTCAGCATTCTCGAGATTGTGCTGATCATCACGATGAAAACGATGCATAGCGCGGTCCGCCGTCTCCGTGTCCGGAACAGGATCAAGAGAAAGGGCAAGACAGCATAAAACTGCATTTCGACAGCCAGCGACCAGTAATGGCCGAACAGGCCCGGCGCATGGGACGCCGCGTAGAAGTAGTTGTAGAACCCGGTCAGGAACCATTTGGTTTCGTGGATCCAGCGCGATACGGTTCCATAAGATCCGCCAAAATAACCGATCAGCCGGGCTGTCACGAGATACAGGAGAATCCAGATCAGCGCAACCGGCAGGATACGGAAAATCCTGCGCAGATAAAAATCGCGCAGATGGCGAACGGTTTGACGTGATGCCTTGCCGCCCGCGTCCGGCTCGCTTCTCGTGAAGCTGCGGGTCACCACATAGCCGGAGATGACGAAGAAGAGGCTGACCCCCGTATACCCATGGAGCAAAAAGTCCGGAATCTGGATGGGCATATGTCCGAACAGCACCATGAGAACGGCAAATGCCCTTAGTTTCTGGATCTCGATCGACTTGTCCATCAAGAGGGTTCTCCTTCTTGTCCGATATCAGGCCGGCAATTCGCTGCCCAGCAGCCAAGCCGGGTTGTAGGTGGTGATGGTCCGGATCTCCTCGTCGT
>CAZNGQ010000189.1:0-5442 GCA_964572095.1 uncultured Oscillospiraceae bacterium | reverse complement strand
ATGCTTCCTCCTGGTTCACGGCGAGCAGGTCGCAGGTCCGGTAGGCGTCGGCACGGGCGAAATCGGCCGCTTCCGCCGCCGGGACGGACAGCACGCAGTATGCGCCTTTGCTCCGGCCCTCCCGCAGCAGCGCCAGCCGGCTGTCGACACGGACCTCCGGGATCGCGGCCACGATCGTGCGCGGGTCCGGGGCAAGCGTTTTCAGGCAGGACGCCACGTATTCCGGGGTGACTCGCCCGCCTGCACCGTTGGACGCCGTGAAATTGCATCCTTCCTTGTCGGGGTACTGCAGGCAGACGCTGATGACCGTGGGGAGCCGCTCGTCGACTCCGACACAGCCGACGTCCATCCCTGCCTCCCGCATCCCGGCCAGCAGGTCCCGGCCGTTCGCGTCGTCCCCCACATAGCCGATCGGACAGACCGCCACCCGGGGTGACAGCAGCACGGCGGCATAATGAAAGACGATGTGCAGCTTGCAGTAGTCCCTGGCATCACGGAGTTCCACCAGCCTGGACTCGCTGCGGCCCAGCGTCTCGTTGACCGGGCTGTGAAACAGCATGCCCGTGCCGATTCCGCCGGTGCCGACGATCCGGTCAAAGCCCGGCGTCATTCGTTGACTCCCCGGAACCGCCACTCCGGATGCTCGGCGATCGGATGGCGCGCCGTCTCCGCGGATGCCGTGATGAGCGCGTCCGGGTGCTCCTGCAGGAGGGTCATCGGGTATTCCGCCGTCACCTCGGAGAACAGCGCCACGCGCAGCGCCGTCTGCTTCCAGGCGCCCGTGGCGGAGTAGACGCGTATTTTGCGGGCTTTCAGGATCTCCCGGACGCCGAGCGTGACCGACATCGGAGGCAGAAACTGCCAGGCGGCGCCGAATCCCCGGTGAGCCAGCGCGAGGATTGTGTCCGTATTGTTTTCCTGGATCCGGGCGGTCGAATTCCGCAGTTCCTCGACCGTCACCGGGCTGTATGGGCCGCGCCGGGACTGGTTGAACGCGATGTGCCCGTCCTGCCCCCAGCCGCCCAGCGCGTAGTCGATGTCCGTCCGCTCGATCCTCCGCGAAATTTCGCCCAGATTACCCGCGGTAAGGTACAGCCGGTTCTCCGGCGGGACCTGCAGGTCCTCATCGATGCAGGCGTAAAAGAAGCGGTCCATGAAAGTCCGGAAATTGGAGGGGTCGTCCGTCGGAAGCGGCTTCCCCTCCCAGTCCAGGTTTTCGTCCATATGGAACACCACGACGTTTCGCAGGGAGATCCGTTCGTCGTTCACGATCCGGGCGAATGGGTCATACCACTCTTTTGGTCCGCACGGGACAATGGCGTGGTATGCGCGTCCGTCCCGGTTCGCAAGCCGGATGTCGTCGGCGAAATCGCGCGCCATGACCTCCCCGACCGCCTGCGCATCCGCCACGATGCGAAGCGGGATTCTGCGGCCGGGATGCGAAATCAACTGGTCGGCCGGAATGGCGCACCAGTCATAGAGCTGTTTTTTCGTGAGCACGGACAAGCCCTCCTTGTCAGTCATCCGACCGGATCCCGATCGTGCGTTCCATGATCTTCCGGAACATGTACTCGTCAAAGACGTCCTCGACCTCGGATCCGACGCGGCCGAAGAATTCACAGACGCGAGCCCACCGGACCCGCACCCCTTCCCGATCCCCCCGCGCTCTGCAGGACAGGACGAGCGCCAGCAGGATGCAGAGCTCCGCATGGCGCCGCACGGTCCGCCAGGTTCTTTCCCCGCAGGCATCCCGAGCGGCCGCCAACCGGTCGTCGATCAACGGCAGCATCGTGCCGATGTACGCCGGAATGGAGTCCAGGCGTACCGCGGTGTCCTCGCTCTCGGTCTCCCGCTCCCCGCGCAGCCAGGGCGGATCGAACTCCCGGGACAAGGTCTGGAAATACCGCATCATCGGCTCCGCATCTGCGCCGAATACATCCCGGTGGTATGCCGCCGAGACCTCTCCAAAGTCCCGCTCCCGGTTCCACAACGCTTCGGCCATCGCCGCGTTTGCCAATCCCGTGGGAAAGAACGCCCGCTGTACCTGGCAGCTCATCAAGCCGTTCAAGCCCAGCCCGCGGAGGTTCTTCACGTCCTCGAACAGCACCTGCGCCATCCGGTATCCGCCCGGATCCCGCACATGGTCATGGAACATGTGGTAGTCGAAATCAAAGCTGTCGCCGGTGAACCGATCCTGCCACAACGAGAGATAGGACAGGTTCTCCCGGACGTCCCGCGGCATGTCGAGCCGATTTCTCACGTACGGCCGGACAGGCGGTCCGGACGCGTCAAAGCCCTCCGGCAGCGAGACGGAATACGTGCGTGTGATCGGGGCGAACATCATGCAGAACCGTCCGGGATTGTGCAGCCGTTCCCGCTCCGGCGCCCACAACAGATCCACATAGAGCAGGAAAACCAGCCGGGTCCCGAGGTTCTCCCGGGACAGGCGCGCGTCGATCTCGTTGAGCAGTTCCACGTACCGGTCCGACGGCAGCGTGTCCCGGCAGTTCTCGCACTCGCAATGGTTGTTCCAGCCGTCCGCCAGCCAGAAATGCACGTAGTCGACGTTGCCGTGGCCCCTGCAGTACTCGACGACCGCTTCGGCCATCCGCTGCCGGACCGCCGGGTTGGAGTAGCACAGGTTGGTGTTGAGCGCGATGCCTCCGCTCAGCCGGCGTTCTCCGTCCACCAGTGCGAGGTACGGCTCGATCTCCACGGGCAGTTCTCCGGTGTAGGGCTCCCAGCCTATGCCCCGCAACCCGAAGGGTTCGCAGGTCCAGCCGTGGCCGACCGCATGGGAGATCATTCCGCGTTTGCGGATTTCCAACCCGAGGGTGACGCCCATCCCGGCGACGGTCTCCACGTCGAGCCGCTCGCCGCGGGGCGCGGACCACCGGTCGAAAAACGTGTACGGCACCATAAACTGGATAAAGTAGCTGTTCATCCCGATCTTGGGCAGCCAGTCGATCATTCTCCGCACATGTTCCAGCGAGCAGGCACCCTCGATGCAGACGCCGCGGTGGCGGTACGAGGGCTTCTCGCAGACCTGGACCTCGATGCCCGACAAGGATTTCGAGTGGATGATTTCCCCGTCCCCGCCGGGTCGGATCCACCGTACCCCCATCTCCCGGAGCAGCCGGTATGCCGCGATCAGCACGCTTCGCTCGTTGGTGCCGGTCACGACGCCGGTCCCGTCGCGCACATCGATCCGGATCGCGTCGTCCAGGACCGGATCCTCCACAGGCGGCAGGCGATCCCGCATCGACGGCATCAGCCCGACCTGGAGACCGCGACAGCCGCAATCCCCGCGGTCTTCGCCCTTCACCAATGTCACGGTGACGGCCGGGTCGATCCGCGGGAGACAACGCCGGAGCTCTTCGACTGCAAAAGCGACCGGTTCCGAGTCGCCGATCTGTACGATTCGCCATTCCATCGGGTTTCACCTCCGGGAGGTCAAGGTCTGGGCAGCCGGTTCACCATCTCGATGTACGGGCCGAAATCCAGTTTGGGGCGGGGATCGAAGTCCAGATACAATTCGATATAGCCGTCTCCGGTGAAGCGGCGCTCCCGCGCGGCGATCAGGTCGCGGATGATTTCACCTTGCGTTTCGAACGCCCGGATGGCCTGCGCGGCGCGGGCCTCCACCTGCGGCGGGACGACGATGGCGCGGTTCGCACGGATGCCGTTCGCGCCGCCGGACGCCAGCATGTCCTCGGGGGAGAAGTCGGACCACACCGCGTACTGCAGGAAGCTTCGGACGGTCTGAGCCGCTCCCAGGTCACAGAGGATCGGGTCGCCGGCCTGGACCGGGTCGAATGCGCCCATGTCGAAGACCGCCGTATGGTCCGTGTGCTCCCTGTAGCCGTTCGGCAGCAGCAGGCGCGTGATCCGCCTGCCCCGGATCAGCTGGAAAATCCCCGGCAGGCTGCCGGTCCGTCCGTCGGGCAGGTGATACCCGATGTTGTCTGCGGCGCCGAAATCGGGATAATCGAAACGGATGATATGGCCGGGATCGATGCCGAACCTCCCGTACGCATCGATCGTCTCCCGCCTACGGATCTCCGCGATGCCGTCCTTCTGGTCGATCCGGGTATACCCGCAGTCCCCGCGGCAAAAAATGACGGCAAAGACTTCCGCGCCGGCTTCCAAGGCGGCCGCCATGGCGTATCCCGCGCCGATCAGCGGATCGTCGTCATGCGGTCCGAAGACCGCAACCCGTTCCCGGCCGGGAATCCACTCGGGAAACAGGGTTTCAATGCCGTCGGAACCGAGGTTTTCACGCAGGTTGTAATAGCGGTTTTTCATATCGGGCCCTCCGAGTCGAATACGGTCGCTGCCATCCTTACGGTACCGTTTTCCATGCCCGTTCGTCAAACATGGAAAGGACCCCGGCAGCGCAGAAGCGCGTGCCGGGGTCCCTGTATCCTTTGATTGTCCGTTCCGGGGTTCACTCGACGCCGGTCAGATACTCCACGATGTCGTTGGACGGATCCAGGAACACGGTTGTGCCCTGCATCCCGTTGAACGTCTGCATGCGGTTGACAAAGCGGTAGAACTCCATGTCGGACTGGAGCGCGGTCTCGTAGAGCCGCACGGCTTCGGCATCCGCGTCGGCCTTGATCTGGGCGGACGTTTCCACGGCGGCCGCCAGGGTCTCCATGCGGATGCGGTCGGTCTCGGCCTTGCTCTGGGTCAGCAGGGAATCGCCCTCGGCGATGAGTTTCTCCGATTCCTTCTGGATCTCCTGCACCATCTTTTCCTCGATCGACTCGATGTTCGCCTGTGGGAAATTCTTCCGATAGATGCCGATGTCCACGATGTGCACGCCGAACGTGCTCTCCAGGTTCGCGTTCAGCACGGCCATGTTGCCGGCCAGCGCAGCGGTGACGCGGGCCGTGTCGAAGAACTCGTTGAAGTTCAGCGTGTTGGCCGTCTGGATGACTTCCGGATAGACACGGTCGTCCATCAGGCGGTTCGCGCTCGACAGCGATCCCATCGTGATGTTGAACAGACCCGGGTTGACGACCCTGTACTGCGCGAACATGCTGAGGTCGATGCGGCGGCTGTCGAACGTGTTGATCGTCACCGTCTCGGAAGTGTAGGTCATGGACTTGGCGCTGTAGGTCTGGACCTCCTCAATAAAGGGAATGCGGAAGTTCAGGCCTTTCTTGACGGTGATCCGGATGTCCATCCCGCGCGAGGCGAATCCGGCCTGGACGCGGTCGGCCTCCGAAACGTCGACAACAACGCGGTCCATTTTGCCCAGACGCTTGATCACCGCGGTCTCGTCTTCGCGGACGGTGTAGGTTGATGCGCTGAAAAGGATCAGCGCAACGACGGCGACGCCTAGAAACAACAGGAGTCCTTTGGTACCTTTACCCACCGGTGGCACCCCCTTCCGCACCGCGTCCGGCTTTCGGGGCCGTGTCCGTCCCCGCGGGG
>CAZNGQ010000188.1:4234-5450 GCA_964572095.1 uncultured Oscillospiraceae bacterium | reverse complement strand
TTTCCGGGAAGCGGGTTGGACGGTCGACTGCATATTGCTGTCTGATACCGACATCCACCCATGTACCGGCTGTGACTCCTGCCTCGGCGGCCAAGGCTGCCGGATCGACGACGACGGGATGGGGCGCGTATACGACGCGATGAGAGCCTGCGACGCGTTCCTGATCGCTTCGCCGGCGTACTATCGCAACGTCCCCGCCCAGTTGAAGGCCTTGTTCGACCGCTGCTACGCGGATCGGGACCGTGCGCCCCTGCGCGGGAAGCCGGGCGGGGCGCTGGCGGTCGGACGCGGAAGCGGAGGTGGTCAGGCGATCGTTTTAACGGTTCTTTATAACTTCATGCTGTCCTCGGGCGCTTTATGTGTACCGGGGGAATTGAACGGTGTTTCGGCGGTTGCGGACAAACCGGGCGAAATCGCCAGCCAGCCAAACCGGCTGGAACAGGCCCGCGCACTCGGCCGCAATGTGATGGCCGTAGCAGAAAGGATCAAGGTATGAAAAAGCACCCGTCCTCCAAGCGACTCCTGCTCCTCGTCCTGGCCATGTTGTTTGTGCTGTTGATGGCCACCGGCTGCATCCCGGGCGACGGCAAGGCCGATGCCGGCAATCCCGCCGGGTTCTTCTGGGGCATCTGGCACGGATGGGTCGCGCCCATCTCCCTCATCATCAGCCTCTTCAAGCACAACATCCGGCTGTATGAGGCATTCAACACCGGCTGGTGGTACGACCTGGGATTCTACCTCGCGATCGTCGGCGGATTCGGCGGCCTTTCGTTCGCCCGGAAAAAGAGTTCACACAGAAGAAAAGACGACGACTGATTCACGTCAATGATCAGGCAATGAAAATGCCCCCGAGCACTTCAATGCGAAATGCTCGGGGGCTTGTCATTCGTCCGGAGGTTTTGGAATCAGACGTTGCCTTTGGCGGCCTGGCGCTTCCAGATGACGATCGCGGCGGCCAGGATCAGGAGAACGCCGGCCAACGTGTATCCGGAGAGGCTTTCACCGGTCTCCGCCAGCGGGATCTCCTCGGTGGACACGGTCAGGGTCGTCGGGGTTGTCGTCCGGGTGGTTGCGCCGGTGCTCGCCTGCGGGATACGCTCCTCGGTCACGGTGATAAGTTTCGCGGTCGTGGTCGTGGCAGCGGCGGTCGTGGTCGTCGCGGCGGCGGTCGTGGTCGTCGCGGCGGCGGTCGTGGTCGTGGCAGCGGCGGTCGTGG
>CAZNGQ010000188.1:0-4134 GCA_964572095.1 uncultured Oscillospiraceae bacterium | reverse complement strand
CGGCGGCGGTCGTGGTCGTGGCAGCGGCGGTCGTGGTCGTCGCGGCGGCGGTCGTCGCGGGGGTCGTCGGCAGATCCTTAGTCACTCCGTAAACATTGATATGGCTAAATTTGTTGCCATTGCCGGATGCCGGCAGACCGACGATTTTGTCGCCTGGATTCAATGTGATATTGATGTCGAACTTCCAGGTTGGGTTGCCCTGCTTGGAGGTCAGGTACGTAACCGTAAAGCTCATTCCGGCAGTGGCCTTGAGTTCGATCGTACAGGTATCGCGGTCGCTTCCATTCTCCTGATGGGTCACGCTAAAGAGATGGTGTGAGGTAGGATCACCATCAAAGTAGAAGGTGTTGTTGTTATCATTGAACTCATATTTCGCGTATGGCGTACCGAAGGGATCACCGGCATTGGTATCGGTGTCATCCGGTGTGGCGTTCGCGGGGAAGGTGTAAACCATGACACCACTGCCGTCCGGCCCGGCCGCATTCAGCGACACGGCCTGGATGGCGACGGTCAGGGATGCAACGATCAGGAGGATGACCAGGGCCAGGGACGTCAGTTTGAACTGATTATTCTTTTTCATGTCGATTCCCCTCTCGGATGATTCGGCTTGTTGCTCGGGTTATGACATGATTATAACCGGCGTTTAAGGCGTTTTAAATCCCATAAACTCCGTTTTTGGCGCTTAACAATTGACATAACCGAAAAGGGATAGTTTGTTTAGTGGGCACCTTGTTGTGCATTATGTACAACAAGGTAACTCGAGTTACTTTTTAGGCGTTTTATAGCCGGTAAAGCCCGATTTCCTTCACCCGACCCCGTCATTTACGAAAAATGATCGACCAGCCAACGGACGACGCCGTCATCCGAATTGTTCCCGATTTTCCCTGTCGCAACGGACAGCAGATCCGGATGGGCGTTCCCGACGGCATAGGATTCATCGCAGGCGCTGAACAGCGGAAGGTCGTTGAGATTGTCTCCAAAACCGACCATCCGGTCGTATCCGAGCTGTTGACGCAGGTACCGCGCAGCGTTCCCCTTGGAAACCTGGTCGGAGAAAACCTCCAGATACCACGAGCCGCCCGAGTAGATGTCCGGATAGAATGCGGTCGTCAGTCCCTCTATGCCGTCCAGTGCGTCTCGGATCGGCATCAGCCGGTCCTGTCTGTCTAACAGGACGAAGTACAGGATGCCGTGGTCCGATCGATCGCCAAAAGAATCGACCGGACTGAACACCTTTCCGTACCGTTCCTGCCGTTCGCGCGCAAAGGCGCGCAGCGGTTCCGTTTCGAGCCGTTCATAGTATGTGGAGAGCGAGTCGTCTTGAAGCCCGTACATGAATCCGGTCACACCGAAACGGCTCAGGATCCCGATAACCGTAGTCACGGCGGAAAGCCGGATGAATTCGGTATGCAGATAGTGTCTGGTTTTCATGTCGTAGATCTGCGCGCCGTTCATCAGGATGAGCGGAACCGGCAGTTCCAGCCCGGCGAGGACCTGGCTGACCGACACCGCGGTCCGGGCGGTGGCGACCGTGAACCGCAATCCGCGCCGGATCAGGTCGCTGAGTGTGCGGACCGCATAGTCCGACAGGCGCGCGGACGGATCCAGCAGGGTTCCATCCAGGTCGCTCAGGAACAGCGTCGCTCCGCTCTGCCTGGAATCCTGCGGGAGGCTCAACGAAAGACACCCGCGGCAACAGCCGCCAGGATCAGCGGCGCCATGATCAGCACGAGATTCGCGACGCTCAGCGGGAACGTCTCCGGCTTGGACTGCCGCCGTAAAAACACCTGGACATTGCGCCCGACCGGAATCGCCGTGACCAGCACCGCCAGGACATAGGGAGGCAGAATGCGAAACACCGCCATGGCGATCACGGCGGCATACGAGGCGGCGTACAGGCTAGCAAACAGCCAGAGCGACAGCCGTACGCCGAGATAGTGCGGCAGCGTATACCGGTGCACCTTGCGATCGGCGTCGAGGTCGCAGATGTTGTTGGCCAGCATGATGTTGGCGATGCCGCACATGGCGGGGATGCAGGCGACGCCCAGACGGATCAGCGGCAGAACGGCCGCACCCGCGGTCAGGATGCCGGCCCGGTAACCCAGCGTGACCAGCGAACCGAACGGGGCATGGATCTGGAGGAGGAGGAACGGGATGAACAATCCCATGAAGACTCCGGAGAAAACCTCGCCCAACGGCATGCGGGACAAGGGCACCGGCCCGAACGTGTACAGGATTCCCACAGCGAAACACAAGGCTCCGGCCAGCAACACCACCGGACCGGTCCGGATCGCCAGGGCGATCCCCGGCACGGTCGCGGCCGCAAGCAGCCCGAGAACCACCAGAACCGCGGCCGACCGGCGGTACGGCAGGACCGTGTCCCCCTTGAGGGAGTCGACCGTGTTGTTGATCGCGGTCGTCGCCATGTCAAAGAAGATCATGGACAGAAAGAACAGCAGCGTGTCCGTCACGCGCAGCCGGCCGGTCACATGCACGGCATACGCCGTTCCGAACAGGAACGGCGTCAGACTGGCGATTTTGGTCCGGATCTCGACAAAGGCGAAAAACCGCTTCATCCGGCTGCCGCTCCCGCCGTTTGGGCGATCTGCGCCGCCCCGGCTCCCATCCTGCGGGACATCCGGTCGCCGACCGCTTCGTCCAGGTAATGCTGCAGCCTCTCCCGCCGGTACGGATCCCCGACCCGCTCCAGCTGACGCCGGGCCTTGTCCAGATACCGGCCGGCCAGCGTCCAGGAACTGCGGACACCGCCCGATACCGCGACCTCGGCCAGGACGGCGCGCAGTTCCGCGGGGTTATCGAACGCCGTGCGCGCGGCTTCCCGGAGCAGCGGGTTCTTCGCGATCGAATAGATCAGCGGCGGAGTGACGACCCCTTCCGCAAGGTCGTGGCGAACGGTTTTGCGCGCATCGGACTCGTCGTCCTCGTAATCCAGGCAATCGTCCATGATCTGGAACAGCATGCCGAATAGGAAGCCGAACCGCCCAAGCACCCTCGCGTCCCGTTCGGTCTCCCCGGCCAGGACGCCCCCGGCATAGGAGGCGAGCGCAAACAGCGCGGCGGTCTTGCCGGAGATGATGCGCAGGTAGCCGCGCAGCCCGAGATCGACGTCACGGTTGTGCCGCAGCTGTTCGATCTCGCCGGTACAGACCCGGGTCATGCCGGCGGAGAAGTCCGCGAGCCGGTCCGGGTAGCTCCCCAGCAGGGCTGCGACCATGGAAAAGCAACGGCAGAACAGGTAATCCCCGCCCAGTACGGCGACTTTGCGGCCGAACCGGCCCTGCACGCTGGGCTGGCCGCGGCGGGTCGCCGCCTCGTCGATGACGTCGTCGTGGACAAGCGTCGCCAGGTGCAGGATCTCCAGCGCGGCAGCAGCCGGGACCGCCTGCGCGGGAACCTGGCCGTCCGGGCCGGAGGAGGCCGCCAGGAGCAGGGCGGCCCGCAGTCCCTTGCCGGTCTGTGCCGACAAGTGGCGCGTCACATCGGAGATGGCCGGATCCGCGCCAAGCAGGCAATCACGGACGGTCGTCCGCGCGGCCTCCATCGAGGATTCGTAGGCAATGCGGTTTTGCAGTGCCGGATCAGTCATGGTACAGATACGTCTTTCTGGCGAATCGTGTCCGGTTCCAGCGTTTCTTGAGCCAGGGCATGACGTAGTAGTCCATGCCGAATACGCGGCCGCCGCCGATCAGCACCGCGATCGCGGCCAGGACCATCCACCAGGTGCCCATGTAAAGGCCGGTCGTCATCACGAACAGAACCTGCAGGATGATGGAGTATCCCGCGGCCAGCGTCGTGAACAGTCCGGCGGCCAGCATCAGCCCGACCGCGATCTCGGACAGCACGATGATGACCTGGAAAGCCATCTGGAGCCCGTCGCTGGGCAGCACGATCTGGTTCACGAACCAGTCGCTCAAGCTGAACTGGACGCGGAGCGCCACATCCGACGCGGATACCAGCAGGACCTTGAACAGTCCTAGGATGTTCAGGTGCAGCAGCACTTCGCTGGCTGCCGCGGCTGGGGCCGACGCGCCGGCGGCGGCATCCGCGCCGGCGCTTGCCGGATTGATGATCTTGTTGAAGAAGTCCGCCGCGCCCTGGAAGTAGGCCGTCAGG
>CAZNGQ010000187.1:0-5452 GCA_964572095.1 uncultured Oscillospiraceae bacterium | reverse complement strand
CCTGGTATCGTTTCGGTATGAACCCTTCTTCATGATCGTTGGCATCGAAATGGTACTTGCAGGAATCATTGCCTGGATTCGTTTCATGATACGTACCAGCTCGGCGGGCTAAAACGACAAGGACCGTATAAAAGGCAAGAGAGCGTCCGGATGCGATCCGGGCGCTCTCTTGTTAACTCGTTCATGCACGAAAGAACGGAAAATGGATTCAAACCATATAAAAGTCAGTCCGCAGCATCCTTATCGGCTTTCTTCTTTTGTCCGATTTTTCCGAGGATTCGGATCGAGAAGAAGAAGAGGATCAAAACGGAAAAAACCAGCAACAGACCCATGACGGCGATAAAGACACCTTGAGACATGATTCCCGCATTTCGAATGGTATCCAGCATATTGATGCTCCTTTCTGGATTTGGCTCAAGCCAGCATCATGGTGACCAGCGCGATGATGATACCGCCAGCCACGATCGATCCCAGCTGACCGGCCACGTTTGCGCTGATGGACTGCATCAGGACAAAGTTGGTCGGATCTTCGTCTTTCGCCATTTTCTGGATGACGCGAGCCGACATCGGGAAGGCCGAGATACCGGCGGCACCGATCATCGGATTGATTTTTTTCTTGAGGAAGATATTGAAGAGCTTGGCGAATAACACGCCGCCCGCGGTATCGAAAACGAAAGCGCCAAGACCCAGCAGAAGAATGATGATTGTCTCGAAGGTAAGGAAATCCTTCGCTTGCATCGTCGCGCCGATCGTGATGCCGAGAAGAATGGTGACCAGGCTGGAGAGTTCGTTCTGCGCGGTCTTGGAGAGTTTGTCCAGCACGCCGCACTCGCGGATCAGGTTGCCGAACATGAGGGAACCGACCAGCGCGGCGCTCATCGGAACCAGCACACCGGCGATGATCGTGATCGCGATGGGGAAGATGATCTTGGCGGATTTGGAGACGCTGTCCTCACGGTATTCCATACGGATCATGCGCTCTTTGCGTGTGGTCAGCAGCTTCACGACCGGGGGCTGGATGATCGGGACCATGGCCATGTAGGAGTACGCGGCCACTGTGATCGGGGCGATGTACTTGCCGAGTTTGAACAGGTTTGCGACATAGATGGTTGTCGGGCCGTCCGCGGCGCCGATGATGCCGATCGCGGCGGAAAGCTTGATGCGCAGGTCGGGATCGGTGATCCCGGCAAGCGGCATGATCGCAAGCGCAAGGACGAACGTGGCGAAAATGCCGAACTGGGCGGCAGCGCCAAAGAAGATCATGAACGGGTTCTTGAGCAGGGGACCGAAGTCGATCATGGCCCCGATGGCGATAAAGATCAGTATCGGAAACAACTCGGTTGCGATGCCGGCATTGAACAGCACCTGCAGGAAGCCCGGTTCGGCTTCCGTACCGATGACTCCGGGAAATCCGGCTTTCACACCGTTTTCCAGGGTCTCATAGAAAGCGGGGGGCAGATTGGCCAGGATCGCGCCGAAGCCGATCGGCAGCAGCAGATTGGGTTCGTAATCCTTGGCGATGGCCAGATAAATCAGGACTGCACCGATGAGGTACATGACCAGGCATAGAAGGCCGTCTTTGGTGCCAAAGTACGTTACACCGCTGAATAAGGTTGTGAGGAGCTCGATCATACATGTATCCTTTCCTGATGTTTTCTATTTCTCCCGGCGGTTACGCAACCGCCGAAATGATCATTGGAACCGCACCCGGCAGAACCGTTTCAAGTCTGCGGGCGGCTGGAAGAGGGATTTTCCCGGAAATACTTGCCAAGGTTTTCCTCGCGCTCCAGTAAAAGGCGAATTTTTTCCGTGGGATCCATCAAGCGGGAAAGGGAGGCGTCATGATTCAGGGCGTCGATAATCAGCGAAACGTATTTTGACATGTCCACATCCACAAACCAAGGGGCCTGGAGAAGCTCCGGCCGGCGATAGATCAGATTCGTCGAGAAAACCCGGTCGATATACCCTTTTTCATAAGCCTGGTTGAAACGGTCCAGGCCTTCGGTGAACAATCCGTACGTGGAGACGATAAAGATCCTGCCGGCCTTGCGCTTGCGCAATTCGCATGCGACGTCCAGCACGCTGTCGCCGGTCACGATCATATCGTCGACCAGGATGATGTTCTTTCCCTCGACGGACTCACCCAGGTATTCGTATGAAATGACGGGGATGCTGCCCTCGATTTTCTGGTCGTAGTCCATCTTGCGGTAAAACGTGCCGAGCGGGACCCCCAGCATGGAGGCATAATACATCGCCCGGCTGATTCCGGATTCATCCGGACTGACGATCATCAGGCGATTGTCGAAAATTCCAAGATCGCTGACATGGTTCAGCATGGCCTTGAGCATCTGATACGTCGGTTTCATGTCCTCAAAACCGCTCAGCGGAATGGCATTGGATACACGGGAATCATGGGCGTCGAACGTGATGATGTTCTGTACGCCAAGCAGTTCCAGTTCGTTCAGCATGGCGGAACAATCGAGGGATTCCCGTGTGCTGCGCAGATCCTGGCGGCTTTCGTAGAGAAACGGCATGATCAGGTTGATCCTGCGGGCTTTGCCGCTGGCGGCCAGGATCACGCGCTTGAGATCCTGATAATGGTCATCCGGGCCCATATTGACATCCTGGCCGAACATGCGGAAACGGCAGGAATAGTTCATGACGTCGACAATGATGAACAGGTCGTGTCCGCGAACGGTCTGGGCGAACGACGCCTTGCCTTCGCCGGACGAGAATCGGACGGTATCAACGGGAATCCGGTAATCCTCGCGCAAAAAGCCCGGATGGACCCGGACAAGCTCGGGCGCGCAGTCCAGATATTCCTGGCGACGGACGGCGAGCTGCTCGTTGACCATGCGCGTGAAGTCGGCGCTGCCTTGCAGCGGAACAATGCCGATCGGGCCAACCGGCTGCATCGGATTGGCGCCGTACTGGTCGTAGGTGAAGTAATTCTGGTCAGTACCGGATATTGCGGTCATTTTTTCTCCCATCCAGGCATCGGAGCATTCGATTAACCAATCATCTGGTCCAGCATCTCACGGATACGCCCTGTCGGCTCGATCATCGGCGACAGGGAGGCGTCGTGGTTGATCGTATCGATCAGAAGCGCGACAAAATCCGTCATGTCCACATCCATATACCAGGGCGCATTGAGCAGGGCGGGCTGACGATAGGTCAGATTGGTGGAGAAAACGCGGGTGATGATGCCGCTCTCGTAAGCCCGGTCGAATTTTCGGATTCCCTCCAGCCCGTCGGTAAACAGGGCGAACGAGGTGGCAAGATAGATCCTCCTGGCCTTACGGTCATGCAGGTCGTGTGCGATCTCCAGCGACGATTCCCCGGATGACAGGATATCGTCCACAATCACAATATCCTTGCCTTCGACATCGGTGCCGAGAAACTCATGCGCGATGATCGGATTTCGCCCGTTGACCACCTGCGTATAATCCCGCCGTTTGTAGAACGCGCCCAGCGGAACACCCAGCATCGAAGAAAAATACATCGCACGGGACATTCCGCCCTCATCCGGACTGACCACCATGAGCCCGTTCTCGTTGTCGCAGAGATCGGGAAGGGAGCGGACCATCGACCGGAGCATCTGGTATGCGACCTGGATGTTCTCGAAGCCGCTCAGCGGGATCGCGTTGCTGACCCGGGGGTCATGCGCGTCGAACGTGATCAGGTTCTCCACGCCGAGCTGCCGCAGTTCCTTGAGCATATACGCGCAGTCCAGCGACTCGCGCGAGTTTCGCTTGTGCTGCCGGCCCTCATACAGGTAAGGCATAATGACGTTGATCCGCCGGGCCTTGCCACTTGCGGCAAGAATGACCCGCTTGAGGTCCTGGTAATGCTCATCGGGCGTCATCGGCTTTCGGATGCCGAACATTTCGTAGGAGCAGGAGTGGTTCATGACGTCGACGAGGATGAAGAGATCATGTCCGCGTACGGTCTGGTTGATGATCGCGCGGCCTTCGCCGGTTGAAAAACGCCTGGTGTCCGCAGCGATGCGGTAATCCCGGCGCAGATAGCCGGATTGGATCGCCTCGTGCTTGGTGACCGCCTGCACGGCTGCCGCACGACGGCCCGCAATATGCCGGTTGACCATCGATGTGAACTCGACTGTACCGGGAAGGGCGATCAGACCGATCGGTCCGACGGGATCCAGAAGTCGTCCGCTTGTTTCCTCCTGGAGGCTGAAGGTCAAATCGGCTGCATCAGGGGTCTCGGACATCGGATCCCTCCCAAGGTCTATGATAGAATGTGTACACGGTGCGCCTAAATTATAAGGCATTTGATCCAAATAGAAAACAGGAGAGGCTTTGACGGCATGCATATAGATTTCAGGAAAATGCGGCATATTACTGTGGCTGCCGACATATCCGAGTGTC
This sequence comes from uncultured Oscillospiraceae bacterium, assembly GCA_964572095.1. GTDB lineage: Bacteria > Bacillota > Clostridia > Saccharofermentanales > UBA5734 > JAAYKS01. The sequence continues at coordinate 1,064 of CAZNGQ010000187.1, read as the reverse complement.
CCGACACGGATTTGCCCGAGATTGTATTGGCCGGCCGGTCGAATTCCGGGAAGTCATCGCTCATCAACGCGCTGGCGGACCGGAGCGATCTGGCACGGGTCAGTTCAACGCCCGGTAAAACCCGCCTGGTAGTCTATTTTGGCATCGACGGACAGCTGCTGCTCGCGGATCTGCCGGGATACGGTTTCGCGCAGGCATCGAAGCGGGTCATCCGGTCCCTGTCCGGACTGGCGGATCGCTATTTCCAATCCGGACGTCCCATACGGCTTGCGATCGTGTTGTTGGACATCCGTCATCCGCCGACGGACGGAGACCGGATGATGCTGGACTTCTTGACCAGCCGGTCGATTCCGTTCATTCCGGTTTTCAACAAGGCGGACAAGCTGAGCAGAGCCCAGTGCGTCCAGCATCTGTCGGAACGCCGGGCCTGGTTGTCTCAAAACGGATTCCATGTCGATTCTTTTGCGATTTCGACGCAGTCGAAGGAAGGGATTTCCGCATTGGGGCTGGAAATCGAACGACGGATCGCCGAGGTTTGAAAACCGTCGCTTGAGGGATTTTGTCGTTGATCCGATACTCCAGGAGCGGTCCGATAGAGGGACAATGCTTCCGGAGGATCGGATCAATGGAAGAACGATATCCGGCTGCGACAGCCTATTTGCCTGTATCCAGGCTGCGACAGCCCAGCCGGCGATTCACGCGTCCGTTCCTTCCGCTCGCCGCGATGATCTGGGGTTGTGCATATCAGGCAACTGCCCCCAATGTGTGTCCGATTACCTTCGTTATCAGTATAGTTGTCATGACATCATTAGGATATTTATTAGTTGCAAAATCTCCTTTTATTGTGATTTTCTGTTTGTTTGTTTTTGTCTGGTTCCTTGGTTGCCGTTTTATTTCCGTGGTCCCGCAGCAAACCGCTGCGAATGCTTTGTCCGGCACTTCGTCCTGGGTGGAAGGGAGGATTGTCTCCTTTTTCAATCCGGACCGGGATGACCGAAGCCGTGAAAGCGTCGTCCTCCTGGTGGATCACCGCGTGAAGATCCGCGTCGCGATCCGTTGCGGGC
>CAZNGQ010000186.1:0-5473 GCA_964572095.1 uncultured Oscillospiraceae bacterium | reverse complement strand
TCCGCGCATCGGTCCGGCAGCCCGGTGGCCTCGGCGGCGCCGTCGCGGGACGAGTACCACAGGCGGCCGGCGAGCAGGGTTTCCGCCTCGGCACGCATTTCTTCGTTGGGTTCGACGCCGATGACGCGCAGCCCCCCGTCCAGCAGCCGGCGGGAAAAGATGCCGGTGCCGGCGCCGACATCCACGACGACGCTGGCGGGGGTCAGGCCGGCGTTTTCATACAGGAACCGGACACAGTCCGGCGCGTAGTCGGGCCGGTGGCGCGCGTAGACCTCCGCGATGCCGGAAAAGCTTTCGGTCGCGCTGGCGGGGGGCGGAACCCGTTTCGCGCGGTTCATGCGAACAGGGTGACGGCCGCGAACAGGCTGCCCGCAACGACAAACAGGATCAGGGCGATGATCGGGATCGGCTGCTTTTGACGGCGCAGCCAGACGAGATAGCCGTTGAACACCGCGACGCCCGCGGCGAACACCGGGGCGAACACGCGCTTGTCGGCCCAGTTGCTGGGTTCGCCGTCCAGGCCGATCTGGATCGGCACCCGGGCGGGCAGCGACGGATAGCGCACGGCGAGGAGGATCAGGAGCGCCACTGACAGAATGCCGATGGTGATCTGGATGATGCTGTTGCGGTCGATGGCGGTTTTCATGCGGGCCTCCGGGGGGTGGGTGCGGTGTTTGCTTTATCCGATTTATCATAGCAGAATTCTGTGGTATAACGTGGATTGATATCGTCCGGCTTGCATGCGGCGGAAAGCGTGACGGAAAAATGGGCAGTTTCATCGAGTTTGAAAAGGTATGCAAATACTACCGGATGGGCGACTTGCGGATCACCGCGGCGGACCACGCCAGCTTCACGATCGACGAAGGCGAGTTCGCGATCATTTCCGGCCCCAGCGGCGCAGGCAAGACGACGATCCTCAACATGCTCGGCGGCATGGACAGCTGCGACGAGGGCCGGATCCGGCTGGACGGCCGGGACATCTCCGGATACACCGTCCGGCAAATGACGGACTACCGCAGGCACGACGTGGGTTTTGTGTTCCAGTTCTATAACCTCATCCAGAACCTAACGGCGCTGGAGAACGTGGAGCTTGCCAGTGAAATCTGCCGCGCGCCGCTGGATGCGCGGGCGACGCTATGCCAGGTGGGTCTCGGGGACCGGCTGCAGAACTTCCCCGCGCAGCTGTCCGGCGGCGAGCAGCAGCGGGTCGCGATCGCACGCGCGCTGGCGAAGAATCCCAAGATCCTGTTGTGCGACGAGCCGACGGGCGCGCTGGACGACACCACCGGCCGGACGATCCTCAAGCTGCTGCAGGATACCTGCCGGCAGACCGGCCGCACGGTGGTCATCATCACCCACAATCATGCGCTGACCCCCATGGCGGACCGGGTGATCCGCATAAGGAGCGGTGCCGTTGTCTCCTGCGAGGTCAATCCGGATCCAGTGCCGGTGGACGAAATCGAATGGTGAAGATCAGGCACGCATACTGGAAGAGCCTGCGGCGCGACATTCGTCACAGCTTGAGCCGTTTCCTGGCGATCTTTGCGATCGTCGCCCTCGGTGTGGGATTCCTGGCCGGACTGATGTCCACGGCGCCGGACATGCGCCGGTCCGTGGACGCTTTTTACGACGACACCCGCCTGATGGACCTCCGGGTGGTCTCCGCGGCCGCGATGTCCAAAGCCGACGCGGAAGCCGTGCGCGCGGTCGAAGGCGTCTCGGAAGTCCTGCCCGCATGCGGGACAGATGCACTCGTCTCCCTGGCGGGCGGCGAAGAGATCGCGGTGCGTCTGGCGGGGCAGCCGCTGACCGGCGGAGCCGCCGGAGAGGCCTCGGCCAACGGGATGGCCTCGGCCAACGGGATGGCCGCGGTCAACGGGGTCGTCCTGCTGGAGGGCCGGCTGCCGGAGCGGCCGGACGAGTGTCTGCTGCAGCGGGGCCGCGGCATCTCGAGAGCCGGGATCGGCGACACCCTGTCGCTGTCCGCGGACAACACCGGCCTGGCGGCCGCGATGTCGGAGCAGGCACTCACGATCGTCGGCATCGCCAACAGCCCGCTTTATTTTTCGATGGAGCGGGAACCCGCCTCGGTGGGGAACGGGCTGCTGGCCGCCGTACTGTTTGTCGATCCGGCGGTTTTCCCCGAGGGCTTGTATACCGACCTGTACGTGACGGTCGAGGGGGCCGCCGCACTCGATCCGTTTTCACCGGCGTATACCGACCAGGTCGCCCCGGTTGCGGAACGGATCGCACTTCTCGGGCAGAAGGCCGGCGCCTCATGGCACGTGCTGGATCGGGATGCGCTCCTGGCCCCGGCCAGCATCCGCGGCAACGCAAATAAGGTCGAGGCGATCGCCAAGGTGTTCCCGATCTTCTTCTTTCTGGTGGCCGCACTCGTATCGCTGACGACGATGACTCGCATGGTCGAGGAACACCGCACACAGATCGGCACGATGATGGCGTTGGGATACGGCAGGGGTTCGGTCGCGGCACGCAGCCTGCTTTACGCGGCCGCCGCCTCGGTCCTGGGCAGCGTATTCGGGCTGCTGCTGGGGCTGCGGGTGTTCCCGACCGTCATCTGGAACGCATACGGCATCATGTACGTCCTCCCCGGTCTCATCATCGGGTTCCCTGCACGGATCGCCCTGCTGTCTTCGACGTCCGCGATCCTGTGCACCATGGTCGCCACCTGGGCCGCCTGTGCCGACAGTGTGCGCGAACGGCCCGCGCTGCTCCTGCTGCCGCGGGCGCCGAAACCCGGACGGCGGGTCTTCCTGGAACGAATTCCCTGGCTGTGGAACCCGATGCGGTTCACATACAAGGTGACCGCCCGCAACCTGCTGCGGTACAAGAAACGGTTTTTCATGACCGTGTTCGGCATCGCCGGCTGCACGGCGCTGCTGCTGGCGGGTTTCGGCCTGCGCGACGCCATCGGCGGCATCGTGTCCCGGCAGTTCGGCGAGATCCTGCGATATGACCTGACCATCGACCTGGCGGACGCCCGCCTGCCGGAAACCCCCGCGCTGCGGGATCTGCTCGAGTCGTCGGCCACAGACCATCTCGCCATCCATCAGGAAAACGGCAGCGTATCGTTTGACGGAAAGGAAAGCGCGCTGGTGATGACCGTTCCGAGTGAAACGGTGCGGCTGCGGGACTTCATCGTCCTGCGGGACCGGCGAAGCGGCGCGGGGCTGGCACTGGACGAGACGCACGTGATCCTGACGGAAAAACTGGCGTCCGAGATCGGGGCGAGGACCGGCTCACAGGTCACGATCCGGAACGCGGCCGGCGTCTCCGCAGTCTTCGCTGTCGGCGGAGTGACGGAAAACTATGTCTACCACTTTGCCTACCTGTCCCCCGACCGGTATTCCGCCGCATTCGGCAGCGAACCGGACTGCCGGCGCGTGGTCGCCACCGTATCCGACACCTCGCAGGCGAACCGGGACGAGGTCACCGCCGCGCTGCTCCAGGTGGACGGCGTCCGTTCGGTTCAGTTCATCGAGACCATTGTGGAGACCTTTTCCAACATCATCGGAAACATCGACTACATCGTCGTGGTGATCATCCTCACGGCGGGGCTGTTGGCGTTCATCGTCCTCTACAACCTGACGAACATCAACATCTCGGAACGGATACGCGAAATCGCGACAATCAAGGTGCTTGGCTTTCATGACGGCGAGGTGTCCGCATACATCTATCGGGAGACCATGGTGCTTGCCGTGATCGGGGCCGTGCTGGGGCTGGGGATCGGGGTTTTTCTCGACCTGTTCGTTGTGCGTACGGCTGAGGTCGACATGGTCATGTTCGAGCGCGTCATCAAGCCGGCGAGTTTTCTCCTCGCGCTGGCGCTGACATTGGGCTTCTCGTTACTGGTGAACCTGTTTATGTACCGGAAGCTCAAGCGGATCGACATCGCCGAGTCGATGAGGTCCGGGGAGTGAGCGAAAGGATCCTGTAAACGGATCATGACTTTTTATACCGCGTCCTACGTTTTTATTACATATTCATGGGACGCGTGTTTTTCGTCGATAGACTGTCTAGAATAAATCCGAATTCGTCTTGCCGTTATCTCAATTGTGAACAGGAGAATAACACTATGCGCAGCGATCGTCTGGTCAGTCGCGGACTTTGCCTTCTTCTTTCCCTCTGCCTGTCCCTCGCTCTCCTGATCCCGTATTGCCGTATCGACGTCGACGCGGCCCCCCTGGTCAACGCCGGGTTCGAGGACGACCTGGCCGGCTGGACGACGTATGAATCCGTCGCTATCGGCACCGGCGGCGACTACGTCAACTCCCGTTATACCTGGACCGTCCTGCCGTACGAAACCAAAATGGCCTTACTGATGCCGTCAGGATCCACAGCCAACATCTTCCCGACTGTCGCCGACACCCTCGGATTGTCGGATTTCAGCCGGACGTACCTGACGACCGAGTTCGCAGGCCCGTCCGGCGTGATCGATACGACGAACTTCGCCTACCTCTACACGGATATCGCGATGACCGCCGGGCAGGAGCTCTCGATGGCGTGGAACTATGTCGCCACCGACTATGCGCCGTTCAACGACGCGGCGTTCTGCACGTTCGTGAACAGGGACAATGCATCCGACCTGGCCCTGGTCAATGGGTATGAGGCGCAGCTCGGGATCCTGGGCGCGACCGTCGCCGGCACCGGCAACTACACGACCGGCGACTACGGCAGCACCGGCTGGCAGACCGCCGAGTTCCAGGCGGGCGAGGCCGGCCTGTACCGGCTGGGATTCGTGGTGTTCAACCTGAGCGACACGCTGTACAGCCCGATCCTGTTTGTCGACAAGGAGCCCGGCACAACCCTGAAGGACGGCGTGCCCTTCGCCCCGATCGATCCGGACGACAACGCCCCGCCGCCGCCGGTCCTTTCCATCGCAACGGTGGACACCGGGGATGTCGACAATCTCACCGCGACCGGTGCCCGGATTTCCGCCGAAGTCCTGGCGGACGGATACACGGATGTGACGGAGCGCGGTGTCGTGATCGGCACGGCGGCCGAGCCTACCGTGGACGACTCGAAGCAGGCGGCCGGCTCCGGCATGGGCACGTATCAGGCGACCTTCGCCAGCCTGGCTCCGGCAACCCTCTACTACGCCCGCGCGTATGCGATCAACAGCGTAGGCACCGCCTACGGGGACGAAATCACGTTCACCACCCTGCCGGCTGCTCCGGTGGCGGTCGCGGCAACTTCCGTCACGGAGAAATCCTTTGCGGCCAGCTGGAACGCCGTGGACGGCGCGACAGGCTACCGCCTGGACGTATCGGCAGACGATGCATTCGCATCCCTGCTGCCGGGCTTTGACAACCTGGATGTCGGAGCTGTGCTGGAAAAGACCGTATCGGGTCTTACCGGCGGAACCCCGTATTACTACCGCGTCCGGGCGTACAACGGTTCCGGCATGGGTGTCGGTTCCAATGTCGCCACGTTGACCACGCATAACGGCCAG
>CAZNGQ010000185.1:0-5566 GCA_964572095.1 uncultured Oscillospiraceae bacterium | reverse complement strand
TGCCACGGCCCAGGGCACGGTGACCTATTCCTACTCCCTGGATGAAGGAGCCTCCTGGACGGAGATCGGCCAGAAGACCTTTACGGGCCTGGTAGGCAACACTGCGGTGAATGTGACCACGACCTGGACGCCTTCGGCTTCCATCCTCGCCGGGGCTGCCCTGCGGCTGAAGGCCGCTGTGGCCACCACCGGCAGCACTACGGAAACAGCGGGAGCCAGGGCCAAGGAGCAGATCCAGCTGTTCACCGCCAACGCGGCCCCCACGGCTGTTCTTACGGTAAAGAACGGCGCAGCCCTGGTGGCGGAAGCCGGGTCCGTGCCCACGGGCACGATCCTCGCCTTCTCCGCCGACGGGTCGGCGGACGCCGGCGCCGGCAACTACATCAACGAGTACCGCTGGACCTTCGGCGACGGCAAGACCCTCACGGGCAAGAACGTTACCTACGGCTACGTCCAGCCGGGTACCTATACCGTGCAGCTCCGGACCACCGACAACCAGGGCGCTCAGACCACGACCGCCCAGAGCCTGGTGATCACCGACAACCGGCCGGACCTCTTCGTGGAGTCCCTGACCTGGACGCCGGAGGATCCCAGAGAAAACGATGTGGTGACCCTTCGGGCCGTCATCGGCAACAAGGGCAAAGGCCCCAGCAACCTGGGCTTCCTTGTAGGCTTCTATTTGAATAACAAATACATGGGCTACACCAAAGTAGCCGACGGCACCGTGATCCCCGTGGGCGGCACCACGGAAGTGACCTACACCTGGGTAGCTTCCGCCGGCGACTATGTGGTCACGGCCAAAGCCAACGATATCCTGGACAATCTGAAGGAAACCGACAAAAACAACAACACCATCACACGGAGCATCAATTCTACCCAGACCAGCTTCGTGGACATTCAGGTGACCGATATCAGCTGGACGGGCAAGGACATGGGGACGACCCATTTCAATTCCGAGGAAGTGTTCCAGTATACGGCCACGGTGAAAAACGCCAGCGCCGACCGTGCTGCGGACCAGCCTTTCTACGCGTCCCTGTACATCGACGACGTGCTGATCTCCACCAAGCAGGTCTCCACCCTGGCCATCGGCGCCCAGACCACCGTCAGCTTCCCGGTGAAGCCTGCGGCGGGCGTTCACACCCTGGAAGTCCGGGCCGACGTTACGAACCCGGTCCATCTGGAACTCGATAAGAGCAACAACCTGTACGAAGCGGAGACCCCTGCCTTTACCGTGGAATTCCCCAGCATCATTGTGGAAAGTATCACCTGGGAGCCCCAGGAGACGCGGTTTGCTCAGGGAACGTCCCTGCTGTTCAGTGTCAAGCTGACCAACGCTTCAGCCTTTGCCATCGCAGATGCCTTTAAGGTCGATCTGCGCATCGGCTCGACCTCCTTCCGCAAGATCGACGTGGCCGGCATGGCCGCCGGCGAGTCCAAGACCGTCACCGGCCGCTGGACTGTGGTGGAACCGGTCCAGGAGGCTGACGGCACTCAGCGGCCTTTCGTGTTCAACGTAAAAGTGGACGAGGAACTCAGCGTTCTTTCCGCTGCCGTGACGGACAGCAGGACGCTGCCTTCCTTCGATATCATTTACCCGGACCTGAATATCACGTCGGTGCAGGTCCCCACTTCCCTGAAATTCGGCACTCCTGCCACCTTCATTGCGTCCGTGGGCAACGAGAGCCTGGCCACGGTGTTTACGCCCTTTACGGTAGGTCTGTATGCCAGGCCCTACGTGGAGGACCGGCCCGCTCAAAATGCGGACAAAGACTGGACGCAGGTGGCAGGATATTCCTTGCAAGGGCTGAAGGGCTACAGCACTTCCTTCGTGCCGCTCACCTACACGCCCAGAACAGCGGGTGAGTTCGAGTACAAGATCGTGGCGGACAACTACAACGCCATCCGCCAGGAGCCGGTGGTGCCTGAACGGCCCAGAAACCGCACCTGGATAACGGATCCCATCACCGTGGAAAATCAGATCATCATGGTCACCAGCCCCAACAGCGAAATGGCCGACGAGGATTTCCTGGCGGTCCTGTATTCGTCCACCGACGACTACATCCCTATCGAAGCCCGGTTCTATAATTCCGCAGCCCCGGGGACCCTGCTGGACAGCGACGCCGGCGTCACGGCCCGCTACATCCTGAAGCTGGGCTCCGAGGTGAAGCGCGAGGGCGACATGGAATGCCAGGTCAACGACGTATTCACAGCCAACATCCCGCTGGCCGTCCTGGTGAGCGGCACCTATACCCTAACCATCGAAGGCGGGCAGGGCGGCGGCGCCACCATCAGCGAAGTGGTGAACGTCAAGGTGATCGAAAACACCATTGCCACGGTGTCCGTCAACGCGTCTCAGTATCAGCTGGGCGAAGAAGTCCGGCTCAGCGGCAATTTCACCTTTGCCAACGGCGAGCCGATGGCCAACGAGACCGTGGTCCTGGATCTGATGCTCCTGCCCAGGCTCCCCGAGCCCAGACTGGGCCGGGACGAGCGGGGCAATGAGATCCTGCTCCAGTACCAGGGCGAGCACATCCGATTCCTGGAGACCGACGCCAACGGCGATTTTACCTACAGCTTCTATCCCAGACACGGCGAGGCCGGGCACTGGGATGTGAGCGTGTTCGCATTCCAGCGCATGCTGGGCAATGCGGCCACCACTTCCTTCGAAGTCCGGGGCCTGACGGCGGATCCTTCCAGCCTCCAGCTGACGGCTGTGAAGAATTCCACGTTCTCCAAGACCATTACGATCAAAAATGCGGCCATGGCCGGCGACAACGCCCTGAGCGGGCTCACCGCCGTCCTGACGAAGCTGGAAGGCAGCAATGTGGTGGCCACCATGGATACCACAGGGATGCTGCGCATCCTGCCGCCGGCAGCCTCCACCTCGGTGGTGCTGAACTTCTCCGCCGCCCTGGACGCTTCGGATACAGCCTCCTACCGGCTGGAAGTGACGGCGGCCGACGGCACGAAAGCTGTCAGCAACATCCGCCTCAACCTCCGCCCGGCCACGCCGATCCCCGTCACAGATCCCAAGGGGGTCCAGGTGGGCATCAATCCGGGCACCGAGATCGTCAAGACCATCAAGATCACCAATAAAGGTCTGGGCGCCATGAACGGCATCTATCTGGAGCAGCCGGCCAACGTGCCCTGGATCCGGGCGGCCAACCTGACGAAAGTGAACCTGCTGCCGGCGGAAAGCGCTTACTTCGACGTGATCTTTGCCCCCGGCGAGACCATCGGTCTGGGGCAGTATCAGGATCGGATCAAGGTGACCAATGGCAATTACATGGCTCTGGTGACCGTGGCTGCCGAGGTGTCCACGAACCGGCTGGGCGACCTCTCCTTTGTGGTGGCCGACGACACCGGAAGCCGTGTGCCCAACGCTACCATCACTCTGGTGAGCCAGGATGAATATACCTTCTCCGAAAACGGCGTCACCCGGACCTACTACCAGACCTTCTCCGGCCGCACCGGCGCCGACGGCACCGTCACCTTCAGCCAGAAGCCGCTGGGCGACTACGATTACACCATCACCGCCAGCGGGCGCAAGAACCTGTCCGGCGCCTGCAGCATCATGCCCGGCACGGCCCTGGCTCCCGTGGAAGTGACCATGGAGAGCCTGCCGGTCCAGATCGAATGGACCGTGGTGCCCACGACGATACAGGATGAATACGAGATCAAGCTGAACCTGGAGTTCGGGGTCAACATCCCCACGCCTCAGTTTGGATACGTGCCGCCCTGGATCAACATACCCAAGGATGTGCAGTCCACCATGATCGTGGAAGCCCAGGTCGTGAACACCGGTCTGATCGCCCTCACCGACGTGACGGCTCAGGTGGTCCGGCAGAACGCTGCCGACACGGGCATCAGCATCGTGGGCGGCGGCTACATCGGCGAGATCCCGGCCCACGGCAGCGTCCGGCTGCAGCTGGAGGTCCAGAAAGGGCAATACCTGCTGCCTTACAGTAAAATGCCGAACTTTATCCAGCTGAAGGGCAACTACGTAAGCTTCGACCCGGATACGGGGCTGCCCGAAAATCCGGCGAAATTCGTGGAGTCCAAGCTGCCGCTGTACAATCCCAGCGACACGCCTGTGAGCGTCACCATCAAGCCGGCGGACGGCTCGGCGGCCAAGGTGGAAGAGTTCAAGATGCCCGAAGGACAGCTGAGCGAGATCGACTATCTACTCCCGCCGCCCGCGCCCCCCGCCACCGATGACGAGACCGGCGGCAACAGCGTCTATGAGATCATCAAGCTGTCCGTGGACCAGACGGCCACCATCGAGCGGCAGGCCTTCGACGCCACCCTGCGGATCTCCAACGGCTATCCCAGCTATTCGCTGCAGAACGTGAACGTCCGGGTGAAGCTCACCGACGCCGACGGCGTGGATGTGCCGGCCTCGAAATATGTGCTGCGGACCACCGGCATCACGGGCATCGACAGCCTTGACGGCGCCTCCTTCCTGGGCGCAGGCAAATCCCTGGTCGGCCAGTGGCAGATCATCCCCCTGGTGGGGCTGGGCGGAGACGATCCGGACACCGGCAACACCTATTACGCCAGCGCCGTGGTCAGCTATTACGTGAACGGCACCTTCGTGGAGACCTCCACGGAGGGCGTTGCCATAACAATTTACCCGCAGCCCCAGGTGACCCTGGATTACTATGTGCCCCACAAGATCCTCTCCGGCGTGCCCTTTAAGCTGGGCGTCACCGCCACGAACAACGGCAGCGGCTGGGCCCGGAATCTGTCCATCGATTCGGGCAAGCTGGAGATCACCACAAACCAGGCAGGCCTGCTCACCGAGTTTGAGATCATCGGCGGCTCCTGGGGCTCCGCCTCGGGAGAGGGCTTTAAGCTGTCCCTGGGCGACATCCCCCCCGAAGGCACCACGATGGAAACCTCGGAAGGGGCCATCACGATGGCCAATGCCGTGAGCGGCTACTGGCTGGTGCGCTGGAAGATGTATGAAAGCGGCGAAGGCGCCAAACCCTACGAAGGCGAGTTCCGCAAGTTCACCGCCACCATGACCCACAAGACCTACGAAGGGGTGGAACTGGATTCCCTGATCGTGGGCGTCAATACAAACATCATCGGCAAGGACGACCTGCTGCCCGATCCGGTCACAGGCGAGACCCTGTCCCTGATCAACGAGGGCTACACGGGCTTCCCGAATTATCTGATCAATCTCAAGAGCGGTCAGAAGACGGCCATCCACGTGCCCGACAACACCACCGTGGTGACCCCGCTCACCGACGAGACCAGCATCCTGAAGCTGCAGGTGCCCAAGCCCGGGTTTACTCTCGGCGAGAGCAGCGTCCGTTATCAGGTGATCATGCTGCCCGACGAACGTCCCGGCAGCAGCCTGGCGACGGTGAATCGCTATCTGTCGGATACCACCACCGCCGCTGGCGTCACCCTGTCGGTGAACAACTACTGGCGTGACTACGGCTATATCTACATCATCGACGAGATCCCCAAGACCGAGGACGCCGCCGCTTTTGCGGACAATGTCTGGTACACCGTGGAATACGGCGCCGGCACCGTGATCAACGTGGTGGAATACGGG
>CAZNGQ010000184.1:0-5570 GCA_964572095.1 uncultured Oscillospiraceae bacterium | reverse complement strand
CCCGGTTCTGGCTGCCCGTCACGCTCCGCACGCCCTGCGTCGCCCACAGCAGGAATGCCAGTTCGTCGAGCTTGAGCGGCCAGTCGGAATACCTGCGACGGGAAACCCGGTTGTTGAGCAGGCGGAGGAACGACGGATCCTGAACCACATGGTCGAAATCCATCGTCAGCGGTACGCTCCGGATGCCGGAATACGGCTTGTCCAGCGGGGGTTGCGGTACACCCGCCATCTGGTCGCTGATCTGGACCTCTTCCAGGATCGTGTTCGTCTTCATCCCCTCGCGGAGTTCCATGATCCGTGCTTTCGTCGTGTCGTCGGCCATATTCCCCTCCTCGTGCCATCTTTTTTTCATTATCTCAACAATTATTTATTATACCGTCCTTCATGACAAATTCCATATGGGACAGTGTCTCGGGATCGGTATACGGATCCCCGCGGACCGCGACGAGGTCGGCCCTGCATCCCCCGGCGATCCGGCCGAGGTCCGGGCGCCCGAGGATCGCTGCGCCTCCGGCCGTCGCGGCCGCGATCACCTGCCGCATCGTCAGTCCCGCTTTCCGGAGCAGGTCGATCTCCAGCAGCGGCATGCCGACCGGCGCCCATGGCGGATCCTCACCGAGGTAGTCGTTGCCCAGCCCGATCACCCCGCCGGCCCCGACGAACCGCCGGACGTTGTCCAATGCGGCCTGCAGCAGCGGCAAACCGGTCCTCTCCGAGAACATGGCGTACATGCTGAGGGTGGGTGTCATGCAGACGCCGCCCGCAACCATGGCTTCGATCGTGGAGTCCGGGATGGGGTCGATGCAGGTATGCGCGGCTTCATCGATGCCGGCCTGGACGAGCAGCCGCAGTTTGTCGCTGCGCGTGACATGCGCCGCGACTTTCCGGCCCAGCCGGTGCGCCTCGTCGCAGATCGCTTCGATGACATCGATCGGGAGCAGCGGCATGCGGTTCGTTTCCGCATCGTACCCGGTGTCGAGGGAGAGCTTGAGATGGTCCACCCCCGCGTCCACGAGCCGGCGCACGGCCTCCCGTGCGAAAGCGCAGCCGTCCACCTCGACCGGCTGCAGCCCGCCGTAACCGCCGGGGGCCGCGAGCCACGGCCCGCAGACGGATAGAGACGGGCAGCCGCCGAAAGCGGCAAGCCTGTCTCGCCATGCGACGGCGTCCGAGGCGCCGTGCCGGGACAGGACGCCCTGGTCCCGGATGTGGGTGATGCCGGAGCGGAGCCAGCGCCGGAGTTTCTCCGTGTTGAACCCGTCCGTGTTCTCCATCAGGTGTGCATGGGTGTGGATAAACCCGGGCAGCAGCGTGCAGCCGGCCAGGTCCACCCGCCGGGCGACGGCATCGGCTGTTCCGGGTCCGACGCGGGCGATGGTGTCGCCGACTATAAGGACATGGCAGGTGGTCGGACACCCTTGTTCATCCATCAGCAAGGCGTTTTCCAGGAGAATGGATTCCATCTCGATTCCTTTCCGGCAAAAGCGTCCGGGACGCACGGGAGCCGCCCCGGACGGGACGGCTCCTGCAGGATTCGGTACATGTCCCGATCCGCGGGTGCTTATCCCATCAGGGCGATGTGTGCTTCTTTCAATTCCTCGATGATCGCGATCTTCTGCGGGCAGGCGGTTTCGCAGGCGCCGCACTCGACACAGTTGTTCGCCTTCTCACCGGCCGGGAAATTGTTCTTGTAGTGGTTGCGCGATCCCTGGAGGTCGTCATAGATAAAGGCCTGGTTGTACGCCTTGAAGATGCCGGGGATGTCGACGCCCGACGGGCAGGGCATGCAGTACTCGCACGCGGTGCAGGGGACCTTGGACAGCTTCTCGTACTCGGCCATGACCTTGTCGACCAGTTCGAGCTCTTCCGCCGTCAGGTAGCCCGGCGTGACGAGGTCCGCGACGGCCATGTTCTCGTCCAGCTGCTCCTGGGTGTTCATGCCGCTGAGCAGGAGGGAGACCTCCGGCTGGTTCCAGAGCCAGGAAAGCGCCCACGCGGCCGGAGTCCTGCGGACCTTGGCCGTGTCCCACAGCGCCTGGACGGTGCAGGGAGCGGGCTTGGACAGCTTGCCGCCCAGCAGCGGCTCCATGGCGATGACGGCCATGCCTTTTGCCGCAGCATACCGGAGCCCTTTGGTGCCGGCCTGGTTGGTCTGGTCCATGTAGTTGTACTGGATCTGGCAGAAATCCCAGTCGTAGCTGTCGACGATGTCCTTGAACACGTCGTAGTTGTCGTGGAAGGAGAATCCCGCATATCGGATGCGGCCGTCCTGCTTCGCGCGGTCCAGGAACGAGAAGCAATCGAGCTCCTTGAGCGACTTCCAGGTGTCGACGTTGACCGCATGCAGCATGTACATGTCGATGTGGTCCGTCTTCAGCTTGCCGAGCTGCTCGTTCAGGAGCCGGTCGAAGTCCGCGTAGGTCTTGACGTTCCAGGGCGGGCACTTGGTGGCGAGGAACACTTTCTCACGATAGCCGTCCGCCAGCGCCTTGCCGACCAGCAGTTCGCTCTTGCCGCCATGGTACCCGTACGCGGTGTCGACATAGTTCACGCCCCGGTCGATGGAGTCGCGGATCAGCCGGATGGACTCCGGCTCATTGATGCTGCCGTCCTTGAGCAGCGGCAGGCGCATGCATCCAAAACCCAAAGCCGATGGCTTTATGTCCAGTTTCCCGAATTTCCTGTACTTCATTCTTTCCCTCCGATGTCGTGCTATTTGTTGAAAAAACGGATAAGACTCGCCACTATCATTATAAAACCGATCGCCCCCAGGATGGCGAAGATGATTTCGACAAGATTTCTCCGGATGTACGACTTGCTTTTGGTTTGATTCCGCTCCTCCGGCTCGTGGAATTCCGGGGTGACCGACAGGATCGGGACCTCTCCTCCCTCGTCCGGTCCGACCTTGAAAACCGGAATCTCGGGATGGATCGTGACGGACGGGAAATCGGACATCGGTACGGCGGGCTCATTGAAAAAGCCGTCCAGCCAACGCCGAACCTCCTCGGTGCAGCTTGAGGCCGAATCCGGACCGTTTCCGTCCAGATCGATTTCGATCCGCTCATTTCCCTCGCGCCGAACCTGAAGGCGAAGTATCTGCCCATCCTCACGTTCCCTATAAGAAGGCAGAATCAGCACATCGAACCGGTTGAACACATCGAAATCCGAGTTGCTGCGCTCAAAGTCGGAAATCGACCGGTAGGTGTGGGCGATGTCGTTCTTGACGACTTTCAAGGTCAGGACGACCGACTGCGGGCTGGTCGCTTCCCTGACAAGGGACAGGGCCCTGGCCGCCACAGCCGCAATCTGCCCGGTCGTCACACGCCCTGTCTTCGGCGTCAAAACGGTCGCTTTGTACATCCGGCACTCGATATTTTCGTCCATCGTTGGCCTCCAGAGAGGATTCGCCTTCCCATTATGCCTGATTGTGAGAGCTCTGTCAGATGTCCCGCAGCAATCCTGCAACGGTTCTTGCCGCATCGTCGGTAAACTGCAGCACTTCGCCGACCGACAAATACCGGGTCGGGTTCTTGTGCAGGCTTTCTCCCCGGTCGTACCAGTGCAGCGTACGCTCCTTCCACCGGTCCACCTCGGCGGCGGAAACCAGGCCGGGCACCCCGATCCCCTGTGCCCGCTCCAGCAGGGACCAGATTCCCTCCCGGCCGTGAACCGATGCGAACAAGTCAAAGTCCAGCCGGTCGGAATCGTTGTAGTAGGCCCACCGCACATCCTGCAACGGGGTCTCGTCGTCGGCATGCCGCTGCAGAAACCGCTGGTACATCTGCTCGAACCAGCATTGGTCCGTCAGGATGTGGACACAATACCCGAGCAGGTAATCCGCCGGGATCCAGCCCTGATTGTCTCGGAAAAAATCCAGCACGGCCCGGGTGTCCCGCATGTCCGTGGAGTGCTGGTACAGATGCGTCTTGCGCTTCCACTCGAACTCGTAGCCGTCCCGCATGTGCACGGCGTCCGGGGCGAGGGCGCCGAGAAAATAGGCAGGCTCGTCGACGACCGGCAGCCCGTACGACCGGGCGGCCTTTTCGGCCGTGATCAGGTGAACCATGGGCAAGGCCATCGCAGCGGGTTATCCTTCCTGTCCGTCAGGGGAGCATCAGCCCCATGGCATGCGTGTCCCGGTACGTTCCGTCCGCCAGGCGCACCGACCTGCGGAGCGTCCCCTCCGTCACAAAACCCAGACTGGTGTACAGCGACAGGGCGCGCTGGTTCTCCGTGTCCACCGTGAGTTCGATCTTTACCAGCCCTTTGCCGCGGCACCAGCCGATGGCGGCGTTCATCATCTTCCGGCCGATGCCCATGGACCAGTAGGCCCGCTGGACCGCGATCGCAAGCATCGCCTTGTGGGAGACCCGTTTTCGGGATCCAACCGTGACCGCGCAGGAGGCAACGATCAAGCCGTTCACTTCGGCGACCAGGAACAGGCTGTCCGCGGACTCCCTGGCCTTGGCGAGGAACGCGCGCTCCTCCTCCACTCCCATCGAGAATTCGCCGGGCTCGCGCGCCAGGAACACGCTCTCCGTATCCACCTGGTTGATGTGCGCGATCATGCGCTCCGCGTCTTCCGGCTCGGCGTTGCGGATGAGGAACGTGAAGTTGCCAAGATCGCAGGATTCGTTGTAGAGCGCCATGTGCGAACCGCCTTCCAAATGGTTTCGGATGTTCTAGTCGAACAGCTGGCTCAGGGACTCCCGGTTGTGGATGATGCTGACCGCCTGGGCAAACAGGCGGGCCGCGCTGACCACGGTGATCTTGGGGTGGTCCCGCACGATCGGGTTGTCGACCGTATCCGTCGTGATCAACTCCTCGATCGGGCTGTCTTCCAGACATTTTAACCCATTTTCGCTCAGCAGGTCATGGGTTACGCAGGCGATGATCCGTTCGGCACCGTGCTCCCGCAGAGCCCGGGCAGTGTCGATCAGGGTGCCGCAGGAAATGGTGAAGTCGTCGACAATGACGGCGTTCCTGCCCCGGACATCCCCGATGACCTCGAGAACCTGCGCCTTCTCGTCATGGGCTGCCCGCGTCTTGTCCCCGATTGCGACGGAAACGCCGAGCTTGTTCGCATAGTTTCTTGCGTTTTTCGCGAAGCCGATATCTGGAGACACGACGACGAGGTTGTCGATCCGCATGGACTGGATGTGGTCGCACAGGATGCCCATGCCGTACAGGTGGTCGACCGGCTTTTTGAAAAACCCCTGGATCTGGGGGCTGTGAAGGTCCATCGTGAGGATCCGGTCCACGCCGGTGACCTCGAGGCAGTCCGCACAGACACGCGCCCGGATCGAAACCCGGGGCTCGTCCTTTTTGTCCCCTTTCGCGTAGCTGAAAAACGGGAGGATTGCGGTCACGGAACTGGCGCTGGCGCGCTTGAACGCATCGATCCAGAAAACCAGCTCCATGAACTCGTCATTGGGATGCAGGCCGATGGTCTGCACGATGTACACATCCTTGTCCCGGACCTTCTCTTCGACTTTGACAAACGTGTTGCCCTCGGAAAAACGCATGGCATAGGATTTGCCGACCTCCACGCCCAGATGGCCGCAGATCAG
>CAZNGQ010000183.1:0-5574 GCA_964572095.1 uncultured Oscillospiraceae bacterium | reverse complement strand
CAGGTTTCCCTCCTGGATCAGGTCCAGGAACGACATGCCGCGGCCCACATATTTTTTCGCGATGCTGACAACGAGTCGCAGATTGGCCTCGATCAGGCGGTTTTTTGAGTCGAGGTCACCGTCCAGGATCCGCTGGCCCAGGATCTGCTCCTCCTCGGCGGTAAGCAGCGTGATCTTGCCGATCTCCTTGAGATACATGCGTACGGGGTCGTCGACACCGACGCCGTCGATGTTTTCGAGGTCCATATCGTCAGCGGAAGACGCTTCCTCGTCGCCGGTGGGATCCGGGATGATCTCGATCCCCATCTCCTCCAGCTTGTCGAGGATCTTCTCGGTTTGATCGAGATCCATTTCCGCCGCTTCGATGCTTGCCATGATTTCCTTGTATGAAATCTGGTTGTTGGAAGAGCGGGCGATCCCCACCAGTTCCGCAAACACCGAGTCGCGTTTCTCCATTGCCATGTGCATTCCTCCATCCGGCGTGAAGTGTGGTCCATTACAGTATTCGACGCGGCGGGCCGCATTCCTCTATCATTTTGAAAATTTCGCGCAAAACGGTTTCGGTTCTGCCGGCCGTATCCGCAGACGATGCGTAAACCACAACACACATCTAATACATGATTGTGTCACCGCCGTCAATCCCCTATACTGTAGCCTTGAATTAAACGCGCAAACACGACAGGAGCGATTTGGATGCAGCAGATGGACACCTCGATCGGCACGCTGACCCGACTGGTCTGGCCGATCTACGTCGACAACATTCTCCGGGTCATCATGGGCAATGTCATCATCATGCTGCTGGGCAGCCTGTCCTCCACCGTCGTCGCGGCGGTCGGAACCGCCAACCAGCTGTTCAATATGATCGTCCTCGTCTATTCCATGTTCGCCGCCGCGGCCGGCATCGTCCTGAACCAGCAGCTGGGGGCCGGACGGCAGAAGGACGCCGCGGACTCCATGATCATCGTGACCGCCGTCATCCTCGTGTTCAGCGCGCTCTGCAGCGCCTTGCTGTACTTTTTTGCCGCCGACCTGCTCCGGCTGATCGGACTGGAACCGGAGCTGGTGAGGGACGGCGCCGCGTACCTGCGGATCGTCGGCGGGATGTCGTTCCTGTATGCGCTGAACTACCTGGCCATCGCGATCTGCCGCAGTTACGGATATACCCGTTTCCCCATGCTGGTCTCGCTCGGGATGAACCTGATCCATCTGCTCGGCAGCTTCATCGTCGTCCTGCGTCCGTTCGAGACGCCGTTCCACGGCGCGACCGGCATCGCCTGCGCGGCCGTCTTCAGCGTTTTCTGCTCGCTCTTCCCGCTCTTCTTTGTCCTGGTCCGCCGAATCGGCTACCGGCTGTACTTCCGGCAGATCAGCGTCTCGGTCCGGGAAGTGGTGTCGGCGGTGCTCAAGGTCGCCATCCCTTCCGGCACGGAGGCAATCTCCTACAACATCGGGCAGCTGGTGGTCACTTCCGTGCTGGCGCCGATGGGCACTGTCGTCCTGTCTACGCGTGTCATCGCGCAGACCCTGACCTCGTTCTATTTCATGGGATCCTATTCCGTCGCTCAGGGAGGCCAGATCATCGTCGGCCATCTCGTCGGCGGCGGAAAGCTGGAGGAAGCCCGGACTTCCACGCTGCGCAACCTCAAGATCGGATTCGTCTTCAATATGGTGTTCGCGGCGCTTGGCCTGATCCTGGCACACTCGCTCATCGGGCTCTATACGGACGATCCGGCCATCATCCGCCTGGGAACGATCATCCTGGCCATCGATCTCGTCGTCGAGGCTTCGCGTTCCAGCAACATGGTGATCGGGTACGCGATGCGGGGGGTGGGTGACGCGTTCTTTACGATGAAGATCTCGCTGCCATCCGTATGGGCGCTCAATGTCGGCCTCAGCTGCCTGCTCAGCCGGGTGTTCGGGCTGGGCCTCATCGGGGCCTGGATCGGTGTCGCCACGGACGAGACCCTGCGTGCGATCCTGGTCTACCGCCGTTGGAGATCCCGCAAGTGGGAGAAGAACCTGCTCGTACGCGCCCAGGCGACCGTTCCCGGAATTTCGGCAACGGAATACGAATCTGGTGATTGACACGGTCCGCGGGGGCTGTCTATAATAATGGAGCGCTTGGGTGGTTAGCTCAGTTGGTTAGAGTACTTGCTTGACATGCAAGGGGTCGATGGTTCGAGTCCATTACTACCCACCAAGGAAAGCCCTAGAACCGTAACGGTTCTGGGGCTTTTGCTTTGTGGCGCGTCTCGGTTGCTGCATGAAAGGATCGCGTATGGAAACATACCGTGCGGCTCTCCGCGCAGAACCATCGCCGATATCGGAATTCAGTCGAAAAAATACCCAAGCCGCTGGTACGGTAAAAGCTGGACGGCCAGGTTATAAGCCTCATTCATGGAAAGATCCAGCTTCTGTTTGCTGGTGGCGATACGAAGCCCTTTCAAGGAAAACAGCCTTTTGGCTCCCGGTGTCAGGGGGGCGTCCGCGATCAGCAGGAATCCCCCGCTTATGCTTTTGTATAGGATCTCTCGAAACGGCGGACAGATTACCGCGTAGACTCGCTCTCCTTCGTCCACAAATTACACCTCCCACATAAGAAGACGGATTTCCAGTCCCTAGTACGAATTGTCGCTCATCGTACTCCGGCTGTCAAGAAAGGAACCACCCGGTCCATGGTTCCGATCACGACATGCCCGTTATTCGGGAGTCGCACGGCAAACGTCTGCGGGACAAGCCGCTTCAGGCGCTCCGCAGCCTTCCTGGTATCGACGGTCACATCGTCTTCTCCGGCGATGTACAGGACCGGCATGGACAACCTGCCGAGCTGCGCATCGGTATATACCGGTAGTGCACCGAGAATCGGGTTGTAGTTTTCCATGATCAGCCAGGAGGTCTCGACCGCTTCCCGCGGGATGTCATCCTCGCCATAAATGAGCCGGCTCAGCGTCTCGATCCCCTTCCGGCCGCGGGAGGCATGGTAGATCGAACGGACGATGAACGACAGGCGGATGGGGACGATGCCGGACGGAGCGAGCAGGACCAGCCGGGAAACCCGCTCGGGATGCCGCGTGGCGAACTGGAGTGCAAGCCAGCCCCCGAGCGAGTTCCCGATGAAATCCGCCGACGGCATTTCCAAGGCGTCCAGGATCTCGCCCACCCAGCGCGCATACACGTCCGACGCGAGATCAGGCCGGTTCGGCGCGCTGTTGCCCGCTTCCCCGAGGATGTCCACGCACAGGACGTGACGGGATCCAGACAACGCCGCGATGTCGCCGATCCACATGGCGCTGTTGCTGCAGGAGCCGTGAAACAGAAAGACCGGCGGATCCTCCTCCCGTCCTGCCTCCAGCAGATAGGTTTCGCCAAAGGAGGTAGCCAGGGTGCGCTCCCGGACGGGAACGGGAATCCTGCCGATCTGCGAACGGAATACGGCAAGGATCCGCTCCCGGCCGGCTTCCGACTTGAACACCGGTACGCTTTTCATATTTCATGCCCCTCCCGCATCGACGCGCCGGAACCCGTATACGCGTTCAGCATGTCGATCATCGCCTGAATAAAGACGATGTTGCCCCATAGCATGATCCGGACGATATGTTCCGGCTCGATGAACTGGGCGGTCATTGTGGAGGGACCGAATTCCGGGGGCTTGTTGTTCAGCGCGGCGGTCAGCTGGTTGACGATCCGCATGGATTCATCGATACCGGCGACATCGATGTCCAGGACCGCGGAGACCTTGATCTTGTCTCCAGGATAACGGTAGCGTGGTTCCGGCCGCGGCACGGCCGGAGGCGAATCCGCTGTCCCCTCGACGAACCGGCTCAGGTCGTGGCCGGAGACACGCCAGCCTTTCCCGACCTTGTTGGCTTTCAACCGGCCGTCCCGAATGTATTTTTGGATGGTTTTGGGATGCATTTCCAGCAGCGCGGCGACCTGCTCGACGGTATAAAGTCTCTCACTCACTCTTTATCACTCCCTATTGCTCCTTTTGCAAGTAATTATAAGGAATCTTTTGGAGTTTGTAAAGAGACGAATCACAGTACGCAGGAACGAAACCGTCCATTTCTGCTATACTGCGTTTGAACGTCACGCGGAGGTGCCTGTCATGAAAATCCTCGTTATCGACGGCCAGGGCGGCCGGATCGGCAAACTGCTCGTGGAGCAGATCAAACAGGGCATGGACGGTTTCGAGATCATCGCCATCGGCACCAACAGCATCGCGACAGCCGCCATGATCAAGGCAGGCGCGGACCATGGCGCGACCGGAGAAAATCCCGTGGTCTACAACTGCGCAGACGCCGACGTCATCGTCGGTCCGATCGGCATCGTCATCGCGAACTCCCTGCTCGGCGAGGTCACGCCGGCGATGGCCCAGGCCATCGGACAATGCAGGGCGCACAAAATCCTCATACCGGTCAATCGCTGCAACCATACGATCGTCGGATCCATGGAACGCCCCTTGGCCGACTACATCCTTCTTGCGTTGCAGGAAATCCGCCGGCTGGCCGAGACCCTGGCCTGACGGCCGGAATCCAATCCAATACCGCCCTACTCGTAAGGATCCCCCAGTACCAGGTCGCATCGCTCCCGGACACCCATCGCCTCGAAATACCGGTTCTCCATCGGGATCCATTCCCGTTCAAACCGTTTCCACAGCGCGGCGCCGCTGCGCTCCCGGACACGTCGACGCTGCCCGGCCCTGGACACACTGAGGAACACCCGGAAACCGTAATCGAGCCGGAGAGCCGGGTGCAGGCTGTAGACCCCCTCCACGACGGTCAGCGGACCGGGTTTGACGATGATGGTCTCCGTCCGGGTTCGGACGGAACAGTCATAGATCCGGTACGAGAACGGCCGATTGGAATGCAGCCCTGCCGTGACTTCATTGCGAAAGCGGTCGTAGTCGATGTTTCCGCCCGGTTCGGCCAGGCGGTCCGGCGTCTGCAGCTCCGGCGGCAAAAAGAAGTCGTCCATATGAACGATGTTCGTACCCTCGCCGTAAGTCGCTCTCAGCAGGTCGGCCAGTGTGCTTTTCCCGGCCCCGCAGGGACCCTCGATGGCGACCAGCAGGCTGCGGCCGGTGTTTTTCGCCTGCAACAGCCGAGAGTCGATCCCGTTGAAAAGGGGCAACAGGATCTGAGCGCCCCATTTCATCTCTGACATCCTGCTCTCACCTCCGAACGTTTCTGCTTCGGTTGTCGGATCGATGACCGTCGAATCCGTGTTTCCATCGTAGGTTCCGGATGCGCTTCCGTCAATCAGAGACCAGGTCAGCATGTAAGGACAGGGGCTCGAAAAGCATGACCCTGTTAGCGTATCGCGCTTGAGACACCCTCGTGAAACCGATCGATATTTTGCTCATTTTCGCTAAACAGACAAATCTCAAGCAGGTTTTTTGTGTACATTTTCAACAAAATTTTGATTGACAGAGTCCTCCGACCTTGGTAGAATCAAAGCAGGCTCCAGAGAATTCCAGATTAGCTCCTTGACAGAACGAAGTGCCGCCGTATTTCGGTACGGAGCGCGAAAAGCGATTGACGGGACATGCAAGTGTAGACAAGTCGCTAGTTGATC
>CAZNGQ010000182.1:0-5583 GCA_964572095.1 uncultured Oscillospiraceae bacterium | reverse complement strand
GCAGGTAGTGGTAGCTCGCGCCTTCGTCGCGGACCGCGCGGGTCGGCACGATCAGGTGCCCGACCGCGACGTCCTTGCGCAGGACGCCCGCGCCGCCGCAGGCGATGAACGCGCGGCAGCCCAGCGCGGAGATCTCCTCCAGCATGGCCGCGGCCTGCGGTCCCCCGACTTTGCAGTGGACGACCGCCAGGCGATGGCCGTGCCAGTCCGTCTCGTACACGATGTTGTCGCCGTCTTGGGTGCCGAGCGACCGGATCGGACGCAGCCGCCCCTCCGACGCCATCCGATCCACCAGGTCCTTGAAGAACGTCACGACGCATCGGTCGGGCATGTCGATCGGCTCGAAGTGGTGGGGGGCATGGATCAGTCCCTCCGGATTGGGGTCGTACTCGAGGATCGGATAGCCGCGGTTGGGAGTCTCGCGGGACGACAGGCCGGCGGCCGCAGCCGTACGCCCCTCGCCGCAGGCATCGAGGATCCGGCCGGCGAAGGCGCGCGCGTGCGCGACCGCGTCGGGGGTCCGGAACGACGCCTGGTCCTCGAGGTCGCGTTCCGCGAGCATGCCGAGGTACTCGAGTTCCGAGTGTTCGCACAACCGCCGGATCCCGGTCTCGAACGGGCTGGTCCCGTAATCGATCTCATACCCGCAGGTCGCGACGACCGCGACTTTCATCCCGTCCCACAAGCGCGGGCCGGGCACGTCGCCGTAATACTTGTTCATGCCGTAAAAACGGTCAAGCACGTTTTTCATGGGCGGGGTGCAGTACCAGGTATAGATCGGCGTAGCCAGCACGAGCACGTCGCAGGTGATCACGGCGGCGGCGATCGGCTGCATGTCGTCGTCCTTGGGGCAGCCGTAGCCGTCCAGGACGTTCTGGCAGGTCCAGCACGCATCGCAGGGGGCGATGGTTTTTCCATACAGCGACACCGTCTCGACCGACGCCCCGCGTGACCGCAGTTCGTCGACAAACGGGATCAGGAGCGTCGCTGTGTTGCCGGCCGGTCTCGGACTGCCTTGCAGGATCAGGACTTTCGGAGCCATACAAAACCTCCCCCGGGTTGTTTATCGCGATGGATTACGAAATCTCTCGCAGCCGCAGGCCCTTGTTCCGGTCCAGCGCCCACTGGATCGCCCACTCGGACTCGAACAGCAGCACAGGCGTGTCGAACCGGTCCAGGACCTGCATCGTGGTGCTGGTGATCGTGAGCTGGGAGGGGTCCGGCATCGTGCCGTCCTCCCCCGGAACGACCCAGCGCGCATGCCGGTACGCAAGGTCGTTGCGCCGCAGTTTGACACCGTACTCCATCTGCAGCCGGTACTCGAGCACCTCGAACTGCAGCTGGCCGACCACGCCGACGATGTAGGTTTCGGTGCCGATGTCCGGCTGCTTGTATAACTGGATCGCGCCTTCCTGCGTCAGCTGCTCTACCCCTTTGAGAAAGGGCTTGCGCTTCATCGAGTCGAACGGGGCGACGCGCGCGAACACTTCGGGCGGGAACGTCGGGATGCCCTCGAACATCAGCTCGCGGCTACCCGCCACCAGCGAGTCGCCGATGCCGAAGATCCCCGGGTCGAACACCCCGATGATGTCGCCGGGGTAGGCCTCCTCGATGATGTTGCGGTCCTGGGCCATGAACTGCTGGGGCTGGGCGAGCCTGATTTTACGCCCGTCGCGGGAGTGCCGGACCTCCATGCCCTTCTCGAACCGGCCGGAGCAGATCCGGATGAACGCGATGCGGTCCCGGTGGTCCGGGTTCATGTTGGCCTGGATCTTGAACACGAATCCGGAGAACGGGTCCGTGACCGGATCGACGAGCCCCGCGGTCGACATGCGCGGACCGGGCGGGGGCGCCATCCGCAGGAAGTCCTGCAGGAAGGGCTCGACCCCGAAGTTGGAGACGGCGCTGCCGAAGAACATCGGGGTCAGCTCGCCCGCGAGGATCTTGTCCAGGTCGAACGAGTCGCCCGCGATGTCCAGCATCTCGATGTCCTCGACGAGCTTGCGGTAATAGCTGTCGCCGAGGGTCGCCGGCAGCCCCGGGTCGTCGATCGGGACGATCCGCTGCGCGACCCGGCTGGCGCCGTGGTCGCCGACCGATCCGTCGAACAGCTCCACGTGGCGCTCCCGGCGGTTGTACACGCCCTGGAAGTCGCCGTCCGTGCCGATCGGCCAGTTGACAGGCGTCGAAGCGATGCCGAGCACCTTTTCGAGCTCGTCCATCAGGTCGAAGGGGCTCTTGGACGCGCGGTCCATCTTGTTGACGAACGTGAAGATCGGGATGCCGCGCTGGCGGCATACCTTGAACAGCTTGATCGTCTGGGCCTCGACGCCGTGGCCGCCGTCGATGAGCATGACCGCGCTGTCCGCGGCGCAGAGCGTGCGGTAGGTGTCCTCGGAGAAGTCCTGGTGCCCGGGGGTGTCCAGGATGTTGATGCAGTAGCCGTCGTAGTCGAACTGCATGACCGACGAGGTGACGGAGATGCCGCGCTGCTTCTCGATCTCCATCCAGTCGGAGGTCGCGTGGCGCGTGGCCTTGCGCGCCTTGACGGCGCCGGCCATGTGGATCGCGCCGCCGTACAGCAGCAGTTTTTCCGTGATCGTGGTCTTGCCCGCGTCCGGATGCGATATGATCGCGAAGGTGCGCCGACGGGCGACCTCGCGCTTGATGGTGTCTTCCATAGGGGTCCGTCCTTTCGTACTAAAAGCCGATACATTATAGCAGGGATGCACACGGCGCGAAAGAACGCTATCGGAACACCAGGCGGGGCTCAGGGCGGCCCATGCCGTCCATGGGGATTCAGAGCAGACTGTAGAAGGCGGCCTTGAACAGCGGGACCGACAGCACATGGCCGCCGGGCGCGCGCTGCGTCATGAAGACCGCGATGTGGTCCTCGGTCGGGTCGACGCACATCCAGGTGCCGGCATAGCCGTCCCAGCCGAACTCGCCGACCGAGCCGCTGCATCCCGCGACGGCGGGCGAGAGCAGCGTGCGGACGCCGAGGCCGTACCCGTAGCCGTGCTGGGTGTCCCAGTTGTAGTCGGTCTTCTGGACGGGGGTCAGGTGGTCGGCGCGCATGAGATCGATGGTCTTGCGGCTCAGGATCTGCCTGCCGGAAGGGGTTTTACCGGTAAGAAGCATGCGGGTGAACGCGGCATAATCGGAGACGGTGGAGGTCATGCCGCCCCCGCCGGACTCGAACGCCGGCGCAGCGGACGGAACCGGTTCGCCGACCGGCACCGGCTTGATGGTGCCGTCCGGGCCGGCCGGATACATGGAGGCGAGGCGCGCGCGCTTTTCATCGGGAACAAAGAATCCGGTGTCGGTCATCCCGAGGGGATCCAGGATCTCCTCCCGCATGAACTCGCCCAGCGTCTTGCCGGACAGCACGCAGACCAGCGCGCCGATGATGTCGAGGGAAAAGCCGTACTTCCAGTGGGCGCTCGGATCGAACTCCAACGGGATCTTTGCGACGAGCTCGGCCACTTCGACGGTCGTGGGTGTTTTGCCGTTCTTTTCCCCGCGCCGCATCACCTTCTGCATCTGTTTTTCCGTCTCGGACGCAGTGCCGCCGTACGGGATGCCCGATGTCATCGTGAACAGGTCGCGGATCAGGATCTCCCGGCTGGCGGGGCGTGCAAACGGCTTGCCGTCGGCGCCGGTTTCGTACACCCTGGGGTTCTTGAAAGCCGGAATGAACTTGGAGATTGGATCGTACATGCGGTACAGTCCGCGCTCGAACAGGATCAGCGCGGAAACCACCGTGATCACCTTGCTCATCGAAAACACGCGGAAAATCGTGTCGTCCCGGATCGGCGCGCCCGAGCCGATGTCGGCCAGGCCGGCCATGCCGCGGTAGATCGGCTGGCCGCCGCGCTCGACATAGGCGGAGACGCCGGCAGTGAATCCGGACGAGACCAGCTCCTGGAGAACCGCGTCGATGCGTCCGGTCGGGGTCTGGGCAGTGGTGACGGGGGTCGTGGCGGCGTGCGCCGCCGGTTTTATCACAGCCATGGAATCCTCCTTGGGTACCCGGTACGGGTCCTGCGTTTTTATCTTACCGTCATTTATGCACCTCCGCCCCTTGTCCTGTCAATCGGTCACGCCTGATCCCGCCAACAATCCCGCCAAATGCTATAATCGGTCACAAAACGACCGGAACGAACCGTCTACAGGGCAGAACGCCCGAGGAGGCCGGCATTGGCGGAAGAGCAGAAGAGAACCGTCGACCGCGAGGCGCGGATCGAGCAATGGATCGCGGAGCATGGCGGGCAGGTGTATCGGACCGCCCTCTACTATATGAAGGACAGTGCCGCGGCGGAGGACATCAGCCAGGAAACGTTCCTGCTGGCCTACCGGCATATGGACGAATTCCGCGGCAAGGGGTCGCCCGCCGGCTGGCTGATGCGGATCGCGGCAAATCAAGCCAAGGACGCGCTCCGGTCGGTCTGGCACCGCAAAGTGACCGTGTCGGAGGACTGGGAGGCGCAGGAGGCGATGATCCGAGGCGCGATGTCGCCGGAGGACGATCTGGCCGACGGAGGCGAACTGACCGCGGCCATGGGCCGACTGGACGACAAGCTGCGGCGGCCGCTGCTGCTGCACTACTATTACGGGTTCCGCGACCGGGAGATCGCGGCGCTCGAGGACCTCTCCCCCGCCGCGGTCCGCAAGCGGCTGGAGCGCGGGAGGGAACAGCTGAGGAAGCTGCTTTCGGAAAAGGGTGATGTGACATGAAACTGGACGATCGTCTGGAGAAACTGAAAAAGCTGGGCGACCGGCAAACCGGCGGCGAAGCGGAAGACGCGGCGCGGGCCGGACGCCTGCTGGATGCGGTCCGCGCCGGACAGCCGCGCACCGCGGAGGACCGCAAACGCCTGCCGCGCAAGTGGTTCCGGCGCAAGGCGACCCCCCTGGACTATGCCGTCAATATCGCGATCGCGCTGTGCTTTGTGGTCGGGCTTGGGCTGGTCCTCAAGACGCCGTACGATTACTACATGCGGGAGCGGACAAAGCAGGCGCTGCTCCACGCATTCGAGACCGGCGGATTCATCGAGGTGCCGGTCAACGCGTACGAGATCCCGGGCGAGGACCAGGACGCCGAAATCCCCACCTCGCCGGCGACCACGCGGCCTGCCACAAGCGGGGGCACAACGGAAGCGACGACGGAGCCCTCCGTCGAGCCGACTCCGACCGGGTACACCCCGCCCACGACCGCGGCCTATACGCCGCCCACCATCGTCCTGCAGGCGATCGGAAAGATCGCGATCCCCCGGATCGACAAACCGGGCGATCCCGTGCTGGAAGGCGCGACCGATGTCAACCTGCGCTACGGGATCGGATGGTATCCGCCGTCCGCTCCGATCGGCGCCGAGGGCCGCACCGTGCTGCTGGGGCACAAAATGAAATACTACGGCGTCTACTTCAGCCGGCTATACGAGATGCAGGTCGGCGACGATTTCACGATCACGACGGACGCCGCGGATTACGTCTACCGGGTGTACAACATCACGTCGGTCTACAAGGATCAGCTGATGAACGAGATCTTCGCGCCGGCCGACGGCAGCCAGTGCATGCTGGTCA
>CAZNGQ010000181.1:0-5625 GCA_964572095.1 uncultured Oscillospiraceae bacterium | reverse complement strand
TCATCGACGCGAGCGGCGACGGGGACGTGGCGTTCCGGGCGGGCGTACCGTTCTGGCAGACCAAACATGACGAGAACTCTCGTCTGGAAGACTGCCTGATGTACAAGGTCGCCGGGTTCGACCCGGCCGTCAAGGCGCATGGCTGCCTGTTCAACGACACGATGGTCCTGTGGGGGCCTTCGCCCGGGGCGACCGACGCGACGGACGCGGACGAGCTGACCGGCGAAGAGATCCGGACACGCCTGGCGGTCTATGCGGACCTGGAGGAGAAAAAGAAGGCGAACCCGGATCTCGGGAACGCCCGGGTCATCGACACGGGCACGCTGATCGGCATCCGGCAGACGCGGTTCTTCGAAGGCGAGTACGCCCTGACCGGCGACGATGTCCTGGAGGGGCGGACGTTTCCCGACTCCATCGCGATGGCGGCGAACCCGGTCATTCATTATTATGGATACCGCCGTTTCCTGACACACGAGGGCTACGACATCCCGTACCGGTGTCTCCTGCCCCGCCGGGTCGACAATCTGCTGGTCGTCGGCCGGTGCATGTCCTCGGACCAGATCGCGTACGAGTCCTGGCGCGCGATGGCGCACATCTTCGCCATCGGCGAGGCGGCCGGAACCGCCGCGGCCATCGCCGCGACGGATGGGGTCACCCCGAGGCACATCGACGTGACGAAACTGCAGAAAACCCTGATCGCCCAAGGCGCGGAAATCGGGCAGAGCCGACATCAGGGAGACAAACCGGGGACTAGGTCGTGAACGACCTGGGCGTGAACAAGCTGATCGTGGACGACCTAGTCCAGGCCATCAGGTCATCGTACAACGACAGCGTCTACAAGATCGTCCTGAGCAACCCGGTCTCCCGAACCGGAACGTACCGCAGGATGGTCGTCACACGGTTGCCGGGCGGATGCCACGTGGAGAAGTTCACCGCCACGCAGGTGTTCAGCGAAACCCTGCCGCCGGAGCGTGTCCCGGCGTTTCTGCTCTCCGCCCTTACCACGGATTTTCGCCAGTACAACGCCTGGGACGGGAGTCGGGAATTCGGCATCCGCATCAGTGCCGGCGGGCGGGTGCTGCAGTCGAGTTCTCCCGTCAAGCAGGCGCCGCCGGTCGAGCGGCAGCACGACCGCGTCAAGAACCACATCCTGCAGGAAGGCGCCGTCATCGAACCGCTGGTCGACATGGGCATCTTCACCCGCGAGGGAAAAGTCGTCCGTTCCCTGTACGACAAGTTCAAGCAGATCAACCGGTTTCTCGAGCTGGTGGACGACGAGATCAAAAAGGTCGATCCCGCGCACACCCTGACCGTGATCGACTTCGGCTGCGGCAAATCCTACCTGACCTTCGTCCTGTATCACTATCTGACCGAGATCAGAAAGCTCAACGTCGACATCGTCGGGCTCGACTTGAAAGCCGACGTCATCGAAAAGTGCAACCAGACCGCGGTCCGATACGGCTACCGGAACCTCCGGTTCGAACAGGGCGACATCGACGGGTACCGGCACGACGGCCCCGTCGACATGGTCGTCACGCTGCATGCCTGCGACACCGCGACGGACTTCGCCCTGTACAACGCGATCCGCTGGAACGCGCGCATGATCTTTTCCGTTCCGTGCTGCCAGCACGAGCTCAACGCGCAGATCGCGAGCGAGCGGCTATCCGGCCTGACACGGTACGGGCTGGTCAAGGAGCGCGTGGCCGCCCTGATGACCGACGCGATCCGCGGGAACCTGCTGGAGTGCTGCGGGTACAAGACGGATCTGCTGGAGTTCATCGAGTTGGAGCATACGCCGAAAAACATCCTGATCCGCGCGACCAAAAGGCCTCCCCAGGCAAAGCAGACCAAAACCAAAGCGCTGGCCGAAGTGGAAGCCCTGATGGACGAATTCCACCTGGAACCGACCCTGTACCGGTTGCTGCGGCAGTCGGGGGAGATCTAGAAGAAACGAAAACCGCCCGCAAGGACGGTTTTCTGCTTTTATACTCTTTCGCGTATTACCCCGCCAACGAAATTTCCATACAGTCGAGCAGGTCCGCAGCGATCAGCACCCCATATTCGGTATCCTCGTCCAGCCGGTGGAACGCTGCCTTCCGTAGCAGACATTCAGCAGTCTTGACGGATCGGGATCGGGAACGGCCGGACTTTCCGTCGAGGATGGCGGCGACCGTCCGGGTGATTTCCCGAATCTCCTGCCAGGTGCGTTCCGGGCGAAGGCCGGGGGTCTGCATCCGGAGCGCCTGGTCGACGACCGGATCCGTCAACTCGAACCAGAAGGCCGACAGGGACGACAAGTGGAGGAAAGCATCCGCGGTTTCCGGCGAGAACAAGGTCCCCGTGTCCTTTTTCACATAAGCGAAGATCGGTTCCCGTAGCGCCGGCCGGTCATAGACCTGCCCCAGGTCGAAATGCAGGCTTAGTTGGTCCGCCAGCCGGAGGATCTGGGACATCAGGGGGATCTCCTGGCCTGTCAAGCGGAAAAGGCCGGATCCGTCGTAGTTTTCGTGGTGGTGGAGGATTGCCGTTTTCGGCCCCGACGCAAGAGGAAGCCCCCGGATGTTATCCTGGCCGACTTGGCAATGATCCCGCGTATGGTGCAGGATCGACGGGCTTGCACCATTGTCGTGCAGCAGGGACAGGGAGACGATGTCCGCAATCTCGTTGTCGGACAGGTAGACCTGCCGTGCGATTTTCAACGCGATCATGGCGATCCGTTTGGAGTGGTTTGCGGGAATGCCGAAAAGTTCCTGTTCGTCCAAGTCCAGAGCCGGCGAAAGGAACCGTAGGAATTCATTCAGGTCAAAGGGGATGGTCTTTCTTTCCATGGCACCATTATAGTTGCGGCACTGGACCGGAGAGGGTTGACGGCTGACAAATTGGGCACACGGTGCATCGGTGCGGATGCGAAATTTCCTATTAAGTCCATGCCCGTTTCGCTCGATAACTATCATGTAGACATGGATGTCAACAACCGGCGGAAATCGCCGGACCGAATTTTGCAGGAGGCAGACATGAAGATCGAGGGAATCATCACCAATCCGGTCGACAAGGTCAAGACGCCGTCATCCAAAGGAACTACGCAGAGGGAGAGCAAGGAAACCTCCAAGGCCTCTTTTGATATCAAGGACCGCTATGTTCCGGCGGGCGCTTCGTCGCAGGCGGGGACCTACACCAGACCGGTCGAGGCCAAGGCGGGCTCTGCCGACATCCAGGCTCTCAAGGAAGACAGCGATCGCGCGTACGGACAGTTGCGGGAAATCGTCCGCCAGATGCTCGAACGCCAGGGACTGACGTTTCAGGACGTCAAGAACCGCGGCCAGGGGGTACGGATCGACGCGCAGGCGCGGGCTGAAGCGCAGTCGATGATCGAGGGCGATGGAGAGTACAGCGTCGAAACGGTAAGCGACCGGATCGTCGATTTCGCCAAGGCCATCTCCGGCGGAGACAAAAGCAAGATCGAGACGCTTCGCAAGGCGATCGACCGCGGGTTCGAGGCCGCCGCCAAGGCATTCGGCGGTGAGCTGCCCGAAATCTCGCAGACCACCCATGACCGGATCAATGAAAAACTGGACGCCTGGCTCCAGGAAGAATGATTCATCATCACGACCGACAGGGAGCCTCCGACGAGGCTCCCTTTTTTTTGGCAATCGGTCGATAACGGAAAGGTGGATTTTTTACGTTCCGGTTGGATTTTTTACGGTTTTCGCGCAGAAAGGATGTTCGCCATCTGCCATTTTGGAGATGGCAGCGGTATGGTATGCCTATCGACATCATGCGGCCGGATTGCCCGGCCAGAAACACCCGGGAGGACAACATGAGCTACCAATCGATTGTACAGACGATGCGGGTCGGATTTATGGATTCCAACTATCCCGTGCCTGCTGGCGTTCCCGAGGCGGACCGGCTTGCTTTTGTCCTCCGGCACGCGGCGGACATCGGATGCGACTGCATGCAGGTGCGCTACCCGTTCGATGCGCACGGCGCGGACAGCGTCGCCCGCTACCGCGGCTTGATGGAACAATACGGACTGGCGTACGACATCCACGTCATGCTGCCGGTCTTCACGGTCAACGCCCCCGGCGGCGAGGCCGTCGCGACGGAACTGCGCCGGCGCTGCCGGATCGTCAAGGAGCTCGGCATGGACATGCTGCGCACCGGATACGGCGGGCTGAAAATCGAGTCAAGCCGTTTCATAAAGCCCCGGGAGGCCGCGGTCGCGCAGAAAGAGCGTTACGTGGCGGCCATGCGGACGTGCGCGGAGATCCTCGAGGACGAGGGCGTCTATCTGGCCGTCGAAAACCATATCGACTTCACCGGCAAGGAACAGGCCGAGATGTTCGAGGCCATCGATTCGCCGTTCGTTGGCTGCGCGATGGACACCGCCAACGGAGTTTGCGTCTATTCCGACCCGAACGACGACATCGCGGCGCTGGCACCGTATACCCTGACCACACACATGAAAGACTACGCGATCGTGCAGGAGATCCTGCCTGGGCGGATTCCGTTCATGCCCAGCTGCGTCGCCGTCGGCGAGGGCATCATCGACTTCCCGCGCGCGGTGCACCTGTTCGCCAGGTTCAGCCCCCGCCGCAAAGGGCTGCACCTCATTGTGGAGTCTTCCACCTCGACTCCCGCGCTCGGCGACATCTCCGCCGCCGAGCGGGATGAGTACACGAAGAAACGTATCGATGACAGTGTGGCGTATCTGCTCCGGCTGAGAAACGGCGGCTGATCCGTCCAATCCCCCCCGGTGAAGTCCCGCGCGGCGGACTTCATTCGCTCAAATAGTACACATTACGAATCATCGATTGAAAATAAAAATGGATGACATTAAAGGGGGTGAAAGAGTCTCAAAAACAGATTCTAGTGAAACAAAACGATACCGGATCCCTGAAAGGAGACCATCCACCATGAAGAAACCTGGAAGAATCGCCCTGCTGCTTGTCCTCACCCTGATGCTCGGTGTGGTTGCAGGATGCGCCGGCACCCCGACGCCGACCACCACGGCCGCCCAGACGACCAAACCCGCCACCGCGGCGCCGACCACCGCCACTCCCACCACGACCGGAAACCTGAACGCCCCCGGCCAGCTCCCGGTCTGCAAGGAAAAGGAGACGATCCGTGTCGTCATCTCCCAAAGCCCGACCGTCCTATCCTACAAGTACGGTGAAAACAAGTTCACGACCTGGATGGAGGACCGCACCAATGTCGCGATCGACTTCATCTTGTACCCGGAAGCCGACGCCACCACGAAGCTCAACATCGAGCTGTCGACCAAAGGCGACCTGGGCGATATGATCAACATCCTCATGGACCGCGCGATGCTGGTCACCTACGGCGGACAGGGCGTCCTCACCCCGCTGAACGACCTGATCGAACAGTTCGGCTTCGGCATGAAGGAATGCCTCGACGCATTCCCGGGTTCCTATGAAGCCATCACCGCGCCGGACGGCAACATCTACGCGTTGCCCCAGGGCAGCCTGGTCGGCATCTTCCCGAACTCCTTTGCCGAGCGTTTCTGGATCCAGAACAACTTCCTTGCGAAGTACACCACCGCCACCGGCAAGAAGATGCCCACCACCACCGATGAAATGTACGAGTACATGAAGTGGTGCGTGAACA
>CAZNGQ010000180.1:0-5629 GCA_964572095.1 uncultured Oscillospiraceae bacterium | reverse complement strand
CGTCCCTGGATCGAAGGCGCCTGGATGACCCGGCATGACGGCAGGTATTACCTGCAGTATTCCGCTCCGGGCACGGAGTTCAACGTCTATGCGGACGGCGTCTATGTGGGCGACAGCCCGCTCGGCCCTTTCACCTACAGCATAGACAGCCCGCTTTCCACGAAACCCGGCGGATTCATCCCAGGCGCCGGGCATGGCAGTACGTTGCAGGATAAATTCGGCAACTGGTGGCACATCTCCTCGATGGTTGTGTCGGTCAACGAGGCGTTCGAGCGCCGCGTGGGCCTCTTCCCGACCGGTTTCGACAAGGACGGCGTCCTGTTCTGCAACATGAACTATTCGGATTACCCCATGATCCTTCCGCAAGGAAAGATCGAGGATCCATGGAAAGACTGCTTCCCCGGGTGGATGCTGCTCTCATACGGGAAGAAAGTCGCCGCCTCGTCCGAGTTTGCGGGCTTTCCCAAGGAAAACATCACGGACGAGTGCATCCGCACCCGTTGGGCCGCTGGAACAAGAACCCCCGGCGAAAACGTCACGATCGACCTGGAAACGGCGCTTGATGTCCGTGCGGTGCAGATCAACTTTGCCGAGCACAACCTCGGCCCGCTGCAGACCCTGCCGGGATTCCGTGAGCAGGACCTGACTCCGGAACAGCGCGCCACGCGCAGGATCCGCTGGCTGCTGGAGGGCTCGACGGACGGAGCGTGCTGGGAAACCCTGTGCGACAAGCGGGACGCCGATACCGACCTTTCTCATGATTTCGTCTGCATCGAAGACGGAAAGAAGCTTCGCTACATCCGGCTAACCGGATTCGAGATGCCCTTCAGCTCCAATTTCTCCCTGAGCGGCCTGCGGGTGTTCGGGTTCGCTGGGGGGAAGGCTCCAGCGGCGGCAACCGACGCGAAGGCGACCCGGCTGGACGCGATGTCCGCCCGAGTCAGCTGGAAACCGGCGAACGACTGCGACGGATACAATATCCGATGGGGGACGTCGCCGGACAAGCTGTACCACAGCTGGATGGTCTATGGACACGGGAATACCGAACTCACGATCCGCCAGCTGAGTGAAGGCGTCGACTGCCATGTCGCCGTCGATTCGTTCAACGGCAGTGGAATCACGACGGGAGCCTGCGTTCACGCGGAGTGACGCGGACAGGAAGAGGTGCGGAATGATCAAGATCGGCGTGGATACCTTTATCTGGACGGAAAATTTTTCGGACAAGGACCTGTGGATCATCCCCAAGGCGAAGGAGCTTGGCTTTGCCTACATCGATTTCGCGGTCGCCCATCCCGACGCGTTTCCGGTCGCTGATGTAGCGGCGCTGGTGAAGGAGAACGACATCGTACCCATCACGACATCGACGCTGGGGCTGGACACCAACCTGATCTCCCCGGATGCGGCCGTCCGGGCGAACGGCGTCCGTCACTTGAAACAGATGGTCGACATCAATGTCGCCATCGGCGCGAAGATCCTGGGTGGCGTGATTTACGCGGGATGGGGCTATATCACCCGCAAACCGAGAACGGCGCAGGAATGGAACTGGTCCGTGACGGCCATGCGGGAAGTTGCGGCGTATGCCCTGGAAAGAGACCCGGACATGATCCTTGCGGTCGAGTGCATCAACCGGTTCGAGACACACTTCCTCAATGTCGCGAGCGACGCGGTGCAGTACTGCAAGGACGTCGGGGCCGGCAACATGAGGGTCCATCTCGACTGCTTCCATATGAACATGGAGGAGAACAGCTTTTCCGAGGCGTTCCGCACCTGCGGCCGGGAGCACCTCGGCTATATGCATGTCAACGAGAACAACCGGGGCATTCCCGGGACGGGCATGGTGCCGTGGAAGGAGATTTTCACGACGCTCAAGGAAATCGGATACACCGGTCCGCTGGTCATCGAGTCGTTCGACCCAAATTTCGAAGAGCTGGCCGGAAACTGCGCGATCTGGAGAAAACTCGCGGATTCCGGCGAGCAGCTGGCCATCGAGGGGCTCGCCAATCTCCGGAAACTCGCGGAAGGGATCTGGTGACCGCCCTACGGCAACGGGGCCAGCGATACCGAAACCGTTAGTCCTGTTCCACCTCAATGATGGCTCCGGTTGAGGCTTGGATCATGACCTCGAACTCCTTGCCGCTCTGGACCAGTTTGATTTTGTAGAGCAAAACGCCATGTTCGGATTCCATTTCCGATTCCTTGACCTGAGCGGACCCGCCGAGAGCCGAGACGGCGATCGCCTGGGCTTGCGTCAACGGGATCGATACGGGAGTCCCGGCCGGGGAGCCTGTCGTAATACCGCCAGATGGAGCGGTTGTCGAACCGGGCTGAGGTTGTGACGCACCCGCGGTGGCGTCGATGGTTGTCGGCGCGGTTGTCGAACCGGGCAGAGTTTGTGATGCGGACGCAACGGCATCGATGGTTGTCGGTGTGGTTGTGCCAGTGACGCCAGTGGTTGCGGATGCTATGACCGATGCGGAAGCCGCAGCGTCCACACCTGGAGCCGTCGACCCGGAGGGGGTCGATCCGTTGGTTTCATTGAGGGAGGCGGATGACGCCGCATCCGTCTTGACGGTTGTTTTTCCCGTTACATTCGATCCGTTGTCATCCTTCTCATCATCATCCGATTCCGCAGAAGGGTTGCTGGTTGTCGCCGGCGCAATGGATTTTGGCGTGCTGTATGGACGGGGAAGGACCGATGCATACACGGATACCACGATAACAGTCATCAAAACGGCCGTAACGGCGATGATGGCAGGGGTGAGGTGCTTATTCAGAAGTTTGATCATGGATATACCTCTGTGATTGGAGCGATAGAAGGTTTCAAGCGGAATGGATATAATTAGCCTTAAGCTAGATGGTTTTCCTTAGTAAAGTAGTCACCAGTGTTACAGATCAGCCATTTGTGCTTGAACGCTCTTTGCTTGTTACCGGTGTCAGCTATCGATAAAGTCATGTGTTTTAGTCCTTCTTTAGGGAAGCGGCTGTCCGATAGGCGCAGTCTTCTCCCAATGCCGACTGGAAATTCACGCATGGAACAAACAAAACGGGTCAGAAGTCAAAGTGATGATAAAATAGTTTTGGACTGTAACATTCTCCTTCCTGTAACGGACTACACTATAATCGATCCTGAGCCGGGCAACAAATTTATCTAGTAGTGGAGATGGCATGACGGTCGGAGAGAAGAAGCCCATAAGCCAAAAAAAACGCCACATCTTCTGGATGGTACTGGCTTTCATCGTTCTGGGACTGGCCCTTGTTCTTCTGGTCCAGCCGACGGTTTTTGCCAGTCTTTCGCCGGTCGAATCGACCGCGATCCCCACCGTTTCACCGCTGACCCCTTCTCCGACGTCGGAGCCTTCTCCAACCATCGCGCCATCCGCGACACCGTCCCCGACGCCGATGCCGACGATGCCTCCTACACCGACCCCGTGTCCGGAGAAGATGGCCTACTTGACATTTGATGACGGCCCATCGGAGCTGACGGAACAAGTCACGGCACTTCTGGCGAAATACGACATCAAGGCCACCTTTTTCGTCTTGAACCGGACGGATGAACGCTCGAAACAGATTGTGAAGCACACGTCTGAACTGGGTCATTCGATCCAGATGCATTGCGGGATTCATGATTATCGATCGCTCTATGCTTCTCCCGAATCGTTCATGCAATATGTGGAAGACAATTACTGGTACATAGCGGGTATTACCGGAATTCCACCCAGTCTCGTGCGACTGCCTGGCGGCAGCGTCAATGAGAGCAATGCAGCCATCCGAACGGAAATCCTGAAGCGCATCGAGGATCTGGGCTTTGTCTATTTCGATTGGAACTGCAGTTCCGGCGACGGTAATCCCAAGCCGTATGAACCCGATGCCATTCTCGAAAACGTCCTGCGTACAGCCGGCAGCAAAAATCGTATCGTCGTGATCATGCATGACACCGGAAGCAAGACCACGACGGTACAAGCCCTGCCCCAGGTCATCGAGGCTCTGCGTGACCGAGGTTATTCTTTCGGGAAACTGGCGAAGGATGTTCCGCCTGTCCAGCAGACCCGGCCATGATTTCCCTCGAGCCGTAGTATAATCGTTCACATTCAGCTGTTGATATCCTGCCTGCAGGCGGGTCGCCAACGCAGTCCAGGAGCATTCAGACCAGCGTGATCAAAGACATCGTGATGCCGGTTTTGCGGGAAAACGGCAAGAGGATCGCCCACATCTCCATCCCCGTTCTGCTGGAACAATCGAGCATGACCTTTATGAACGTGGTCAGCACGGCGCTGGCCACTTCGCTTAGCAGCGTTGCCGTTTCCGCTCTTGGCCTCGTGCAGACGGTCAATCTCGCCCTCCTGCTTGCGATCAACGCGCTGGCTGTCGGAGGCACGGTCGCGGTGGCGCGGGCGTACGGCCGGAACGACGGCATTGGCATCGGCAAGGCGGCCATCCAGTCCATCGTCTCCATCACCTCGATCGGCATTGTGGTCGCCCTGCTGGCATGGCTGACCCGCGGGCCTGTCGTTTCGTTCCTGTACGGTAAAGCGGATCCGGAAGTGCTCCGGGCGACCCGCATCATGTATGAACTCTTCACGCTTTCGATGCCCCTGTGGGCGTATGCCTCCATCGTCAGCGGCGTGCTGCGCGGCGTCGGCGACACCCGGACCACCATGTACGTTTCGATCACGACCAGCCTGTCCAACCTGGTGATCACCTATGTGCTGATCAAGGGATTGTTCCTGGACATTGGGCCGCTTCATGTGGCGTTCGCAGGTGTCGGGTTCCGGGGTCCGGCGCTCGGCACGCTGGCCGCCCGTCTCATTGGTGTCGTGGCCGTCACGATCCCCTTGCTGCGCAGCCGGCGCCGGGAGGGGCGAAACGCCATCCGGCTCGGCCGCATCGCGCAATTCCGCCCGGACCGGAACATGTTGAAGGAAATCTACAGCATCGCCGTGCCGGCCAGTTTCGAGCAGCTGATTTTCGAATTCGGCAAAATCATCACCTCGACGATCATCGTCGGACTGGGCACGGCCAGTCTGGCTGCCAATACGATCACCTGGTCGATCCTGGGTATGTTCAATCTTCCGGGCGGTTCGGCCATGACCTCCACCACCACGCTGGTCGGGCAGGCGGTCGGGGAGGGGGACCGTCGGAGAAGCCGCATCATCCTGCTGACGATGACCGGGCTGGTAACCGGGATCTATGTGGTCCTGTCCCTGGTGCTCCTCGTTGTCATGAAGCCCCTGATCGGTGCCTACCATCCTTCGCCGGAAGTGCTTCCCCTCGTCCGGAAGCTGCTGCTGTCGCTCTTGATCCCGATGACCTTGTTCTGGCCGGCGGGGTACATCACCGCCGCGGGGATGCGGGCGGCCGGGGATGTCAAGTACATCATGATCCTCGCGATCGTCAGCATGTGGACCATGCGCGTCGGAGGAGCTTACCTGTTCGTCAAGGTGTTCGACATGGGCATCCTCGGGCTGTGGCTCAGCATGTACCTGGACTGGATCGTCCGGGTGATTTTCCTATTGCCACGGGTCATCGGGGACAAGTGGTTTGCCCGGTCCGGCATCTGATCGAATCGCCGCCTCCGTCCTCAGCACTTTTCCATTCGGATGTGGGATAATCCTGGCTATGAAACGCGTTG
>CAZNGQ010000179.1:0-5632 GCA_964572095.1 uncultured Oscillospiraceae bacterium | reverse complement strand
GATATGCGATAATCATGAGAAATGTTGAAGGAGTCATACGGAAACGCGAAGAGGTGAAGGATGAGTAGAATGCCCGTTCTCTTCATCGGCCACGGCTCGCCGATGAATGCAATCGAAGACAATCCCTATACCTGCAAATGGGTTGAAATCGGCAAGGCAATCCCAACGCCCGATGTGATTCTCTCGGTATCCGCGCATTGGACCACGGATGGGACGTGCATTACGGACAGTCCCCATCCGAACATGGTCTATGACATGTATGGATTTCCCAAGGAACTGTATGAAGTCGTATACCGGCCGCACGGGTCGCCGGAATACGCCCGACTGGCGGCCGGCCTGCTTGATAACGTTCGGGTCGACAACAACTGGGGCATCGACCATGGATCCTGGTCCGTCTTGAGATGGATATATCCGAAGGCCGACATACCGGTTTTCCAGCTGAGCCTCGATTTGAACGCGTCCCGTCAGGGACACTTCGAGATGGGGCAAGCGTTGAAACCGCTTCGCGATAGAAAAGTCCTGATCCTGGGCAGCGGCAACATTGTCCATAACCTGTCCCGCGTCAACTGGGATATGGAGGGGGGTTATCCATGGGCTCTCGAGTTCGACAAGTATATCAAGGATCGAATCGTGAAACGGGCTTTCCACGATGCCGTCGACTACCAGCGTGCCGGGCCATCCGCCCAATCGGCTTTTCGCACGACGGAACACTTCGATCCGCTCCTGTATGTACTGGGCGCATCCGATGAGGCCGACCGGTTGACTGTTTTCAATGAAAGCTGCACCATGGGCTCACTTTCCATGACGGGATATCTTTTCGAATGAGAATTGTGTTATCCGGAATCGTATAATCAAGGAATGACACTCCTGGAGGATGATGAAACCATGCATATCAGGCATATAACGATTAAAGTCAAGAACCTGGAAAAATCCATTCAGTTCTACGAGACAATGACGGAATTGTCGGTGTCCCGACGGTTTACAGCTGCGCCGGCGGAGCTGGCCTTCCTGACGAATGGCAGCGGTGAAACAGAGATCGAGCTTCTGCACATCCCACAAGGCCAAACCTTTGAAGGCAAGGGGATGTTCATCTGTTTTGAGTCAGATCACCTGGACGAAATGCATCAGCTTGCGCAAAGCCAGGGACTAAATCCTTCACCGATACAGGATCCGGGGGATATGACACGTTATTTCTATGTATACGATCCGGACGGCGTATCGGTCCAGCTGCGCTCCTTTCCGAAATAGCCCCCACGGCTGGTCCACACACCGGCATATCGTGCCACCTCGGTCGAACGGCTTTTGTATTGCCACCAATCCAAAACCATATGCGGAAAGCGGGGTGTTTTCATGTCAGGCCATGTTGTGATCATCGGGACACTGGACACCAAGGGCAAGGAATTCGAATACTTGAAGCAGTGCATTGAAGAGGTCGGGGCAAAAACGATTGTCGTGGACACCGGAGTCATGGGGGAACCCCTGTTCCGGCCTGACATCACACACCACCAGGTGGCGGAGGCCGGCGGGTCAAGCATCGCCTTGCTGCAGAAGCAGGAGGATCGAGGGTCGGCGATCGATGTCATGATGAAAGGCGCAATGAAGG
The DNA here is from genome assembly GCA_964572095.1 of uncultured Oscillospiraceae bacterium. Taxonomy (GTDB): domain Bacteria; phylum Bacillota; class Clostridia; order Saccharofermentanales; family UBA5734; genus JAAYKS01. Next base: position 4,029 of record CAZNGQ010000179.1, on the reverse strand, counting down.
TACTTGGCGAACTGTATGCCGAGGGCAAGGTCGGCGGTGTCGTGAGTCTGGGGGGAACTGCCGGAACGACCATCGGGACCTACGCGATGAGAAGCCTTCCGGTTGGGGTGCCCAAACTGCAGGTGTCGACGGTCGCCTCCGGCGACACGCGGCCGTATGTAGGGACGAAAGACATCACAATGATGTACTCGGTCGTGGACATCGCGGGGCTGAACAACATCTCCCGGACCATCATCGCCAATGCGGGGCACGCGATTGCGGCAATGGCACTTCACGAAGCGGAAATGCCGGCGCAGGAGAAGCCCTTGATCGCGGCGACGATGTTCGGAGTGACGACACCGTGCGTCACAAAGGCAAGAGAGCATCTGGAAAAACTGGGGTATGAGGTGTTGGTGTTCCATGCCACGGGAGCCGGTGGGCAGTCGATGGAAGCCCTGATCGAGGGTGGATTCATCCAGGGCGTTCTGGACATAACGACGACGGAGTGGGCGGATGAACTGGTAGGCGGTGTCTTGAACGCGGGCCCGAATCGCCTGGAAGCCGCCGGAAAAGCAGGCGTGCCGCAGGTGGTGTCCGTCGGGGCGCTGGATATGGTCAATTTCGGACCGATGGATACGGTGCCCGAGAAGTTTCGCACCCGTAACCTCTACAAGCACAACGCCACCATTTCGCTGATGCGGACGACCGTACCCGAGAACAAGCGGCTTGGGGAGATCGTGGCATCCAAGCTGAACATGGCGAAAGGTCCGACTGCCTTGTTCCTGCCCCTGAGGGGCGTATCGATGATCGACAGTCCGGGCAAGCCGTTCTACGGGCCCGAGGAAGACAAGACGCTCTTCCAGGCCATCCGGGACAATATCGACCCCGCCGTCGTAAAATTGACGGAAATGGACAATGAGATCAACGACGACGCATTTGCGTTGGCCATGGCGAACGCGCTGCATGCGATGATTACAAATGCAGGAAAGGGAGAAGTATGAGAATCGAACGAAGCACGGTAGTCAGGAACCTCAAAGAACAAATCCGCCAGGGTCGGCCCATCATCGGCGCCGGCGCGGGAACAGGCCTTTCGGCGACCTGCGCGGAGCAGGGCGGTGTGGACTTGATCATCATCTACAATTCCGGGCGTTTCCGGATGAACGGCAGGGGTTCTCTGGCGGGACTGATGCCCTACGGGGATGCCAATGCCATCGTTCTGGACATGGCCAGGGAGGTCCTGACGATCGTGAAGAAGACCCCGGTGCTGGCAGGCGTCTGCGGGACGGACCCCTATCGGGACATGGAGCTGTTTATCCGGGATCTCAAGGCCCTGGGTTTCAGCGGCGTGCAGAACTTCCCCACGGTGGGATTGTGCGATGGATTGTTCCGGCAGAACCTGGAAGAGACCGGCATGGGATTCGGGCTGGAGGTGGAGATGATCCGCCAGGCCCATCTGCAGGACATGCTGACCTGTCCGTATGTGTTCAATCCCGAGGAGGCCGTTGCGATGGCCCGGGCGGGAGCCGACGTGCTGGTTGCCCACATGGGGTTGACAACGAAAGGCAAAATCGGAGCGTATACAAGCAAGGACTTGAACCAGTGCGTCAAGGACGTCCAGGCGATTCATGACGCCGCGATACAGGAAAACCCGGAGATTATCGTCATTTGTCACGGCGGTCCGATATCCGAGCCGGAAGACGCGGCGTTTATCCTGAAAAACACACAGGGGATAGCGGGATTCTTCGGCGCCTCCAGTGTCGAGAGACTGCCTACGGAGATCGCCATTACGGAGCAGGTCCGCAAGTTCAAGGGGATATCCGTCCAACCGGTTCGCTCGTGAGACGAGGTTCCATGAGATCGAGGAGTTAAACGTGAAAAAAGTCGGCGTGATCGGTCTTGGCAACATGGGAAAACACATGGCCGTCAATCTGGTGAACAAAGGCTTCTCCGTCGCGGTCTTTGACATCAATGAGCGGCCGGTCAAAGAATTGACGGGGTTGGGCGCTTTCGGTGCGAAGTCTCCCCGGGAGGTTGCGTCGATCAGCGATGTCATCGTGCTCAGCCTTCCAAACGTCAACGTCCTGGCTGAAGTGATCCAGGGCCCAAACGGGATCTTGTCCGAGGACGTGGAGGGGAAAACCATCATCGATACGACAAGCGCAACGTTCGCGGGGGCCAGGGAGCTGGCGGAAAGCGTTGCCGCGCGAGGCGGATGGATGCTGGATTCCCCGGTCACGGGCGGAAGCGAAGGATCAAGAAACGCGTCGCTTTCCATCATGGTCGGCGGTGATTTTGAAGCCTTTTCAAAACAGAAAGACGTCTATGACGCAATCGGCAGCAACATCGTCTATATCGGTGAGAGCGGACATGGCCAGATCAGCAAAATGGTGAACCAGATGCTGATGGCTGCCATTTACTGTTCGGTCACGGAAGCATTCGCTTTTGCCAGCCAGGCGGGCGTCGATATCGCCAGGATTTACGATGCCATCGAATCGGGCGGCGCGCAATCCCGTTTGTTGAGCGGAATGAAAAAGACCATTCTTTCGGGAGAAGTGGTCATCAACGACAATCTGGCCATACACGGCAAGGACATCGACTATGCCATGGAGGCAGCGAACAAGATCCACGCCTATATTCCGATTACCGCTTCCACGCACGAGATCTTCAACATCGCGCGGATCAAGGGGCTCGGCAACATCTGGTCCGGAAGCATGTATACCATTTGGGAAGACTTGCTGCAGAAGAAACTGAACAGCACGATCAAAGAGGCGGCAAAGGCAACGGCAGAGGAACCATAGCCCTCTCCCGGCTCAGGTGCTTTCGCGTATGACCAGCTTGGTCGGGATCGTCTTGCTGGTGTGTTTATCCGGCTGCTTGTTCTTCATCCGGTTCAGGAGGATTTCGACCGCATATTTCACCATCAGGTCCTTCGACGGGCTGATGGTGGTAAGCGGTACCGGAAAGGGCCACTTCGCCTGGATGTTGTCGAACCCGACGACGGCGATGTCTTCGGGAACCCTTTTCCCGATGGTGTCAAGCACGCCGATCGTTTCCCATGCGATCATGTCGCTGAAAGCGAGGATCGCCGTGAAATCCGTCTCTTTGGCCATGATGTCCTGCAGGACCTTTTTCGTGTTGCCCGACGTGATGGACACTTCGTGGACCAGGCTGGAATCAAACGGGATTCCAGTCTCCGCCAGGGCTTTCCGGTAGCCCTCCAGCCTCTCCCGGGCACTGGAAATGTAGGTGGGGCCGACCAGCATGAGGATCCGCTTGTGCCCTTTTTCCGTCAGGTGCTTTGTGGCGAGATATCCGCCCTGCACGTCGTCGCAGACAACACAGTCGGTTTCGAGGTTCTGGAAATAGCGCTCGACCAAGACGAAAGGGACGCCGGTCCGCATCAGGTAGGAGACGTTGTCCTCGTTCTTCTGTGCCGGGCAAAGAATGATGCCGTCCACATTTTTTCCAAGAGCCGACTGGATGGCTTCCAGTTCCAGTGCGTCGTTCTCGTCGGTGTTGATGATGAAGGTGTTGTACCCGTGCGGCCGGACCGCCATATCGATGTCTTTCACAAGGATGGAGAAAAGGGGATTGGAAATGTCGCCGAGGATGATGGCGATGGTCTTGGTCGAGCCGGACCGGAGAGAACCCGCGATGCTGTTGTTGATATAGCCCATCTGGAGGGCCGTATCCTTGATCAGCTGCCTGGTGGGAGCCGAGATGTCCACCTTGTCCTTGAGCGAACGGGAAACGGTGTTGATGGTGAACCCCGTCTTCTTGGCGATGTCCTTCAAGGTGACCCGGTGCGTGCCCGGGAGATCCGTTTTGTCCGGCATATACCCTCCACTCGCTGACACACGGCAGCCGCCGCGGATGCCTGTGCCGGTTCATCGGCGCACATGTATCCCGTGGCAGCAAATCCGATCTTTGTTCCATTTTCTCACACACATGCAAAAACACAAGCATACTGGTATCAAACGGCACAACGATATGAGCAGTTGGACTGTATGAGCCGTGGTATCCTGTCCATAATACTTGTATAAGGAAAAG
>CAZNGQ010000178.1:0-5662 GCA_964572095.1 uncultured Oscillospiraceae bacterium | reverse complement strand
CCCACGATACTTGGCTGGTAACGGCCCGGGAAAATAGGTCTCCGCCGGATCTTATTCCTCAATAGCTCAGCTGGTAGAGCATGCGGCTGTTAACCGCAGGGTCGTAGGTTCGAGTCCTACTTGAGGAGCCAGGCAACAAGCCGGTCGCAAGACCGGCTTTTGTTTGTATGTCCAGGTCATCAAGGCTTTATAATAGACATGATCCGAACCATGACGCAAGGAGCCGACCATGAAAAGAATTCCGACCCTGTTCATCGTCCAGGCCGCGGTTATCGCAGCGGCCTATATCCTTTTGACGTGGCCGCTGGCGCCGATCGCCTTTGGCCCTCTGCAGTTCCGGCTCGCCGAGGCGATGACTGTTCTGCCCGTGGTGTTTCCAGCGGCGATTCCCGGATTGTTTCTCGGCTGTTTGATGTCGAACCTGTTCAACCCCGATACTCTCGGTCCGATCGACATCCTGTTCGGAAGCCTTGCGACCTTGCTGGCTGCAGCCGCTACGTGGCGGATCGCCCATGTCCTGAAGAATGCCGGCCCGATGTTGCGCAGAATGGTTTGTCTGCTCCCTCCCGTGGTGATCAACGCCCTGGTTGTCGGGACTTATCTGCCGTTCCTGCTGCTGGAGGAGGGTTCCCGCGTGACGCTTGGCATCATGGCGGTGAACATCCTGTCGATCGGACTCAGTGAGGCCGTTGTCGTCTATGTGATCGGCCTGCCTTTGCTGGTCGCGCTTGAGAAGCGATACGCCGTTTCACGGAACAAGGAATAATCGGAGGACGACATGGCGCACTACTTTGACCCTCATCCTACGGGAGCCGAGAATCCGGGCACGGCGACGATCCATATCGATGGCAGGGACTATGTCTTTGACACGGCGGGCGGGGTGTTCTCTCGCCATCAAGTCGATTATGGCACCATCCTGCTCATCGAATCGGCGATTGCCGAGCTGCGAGGCGCGGGGATCGGAAAGGGCAGGCTGTTGGACCTTGGGTGCGGATATGGCGCGGTCGGGATCATCATGAAACGGGTTTTCCCTGCGATGGACGTCGTTTTAGCCGACATCAACGAACGCGCGGTGCGCCTGGCCAAGGGCAACGCACAACGCAACCAAGTCGCGTTTGCCGACTTCCGCCAATCCGACGCGTTTGAGAAAATCGAAGGTTCATTTGACTACATCCTGACCAATCCTCCCATTCGCGCCGGAAAATCAGTCGTGTATGGTTTTTTTGACGGTGCGTACGAGCGTTTGAAACCCGGCGGAAAGCTGTTTGCCGTCCTCCAGAAGAAGCAGGGAGCGCCTTCCGCTTCGGAGTATCTGGAGAAGAAGTTCGGTAACTGCGAACCGATCGACAAGAGTGCCGGGTATCGGGTGTTGCGATGCGTCCGGTGACCATGTTCCGCAGGCTCTCGGCGGCCGGTATCCTGTCCATGGCATTGTGTCTTGGGTTTACGGCGGGATGTGGCGGCGGGAACCCGGTCGGCCGTATCGTCGCCAAGGCGGATCTGGTCTATCTGTCTCCGGAGCGGCTCGAAGGCGACGAAGGAATCGGAATCGTGTATCGCCAGGTGATGGATTTCGACGCATTTCTGGCACAGTCCGATCTGCCGGTGCTGATCCTCGTCACGGAACGTGCAGGTTATCTGGACCAGCCAGCCACCTTGCTGCTCGAGCAGCTGGCCTATGCGTATCGAGGGCGCATGGCTTGCCTGAGAGTCGAGGAGGGGGCATATCCGGATGTCGAGTCCTTCTGCGGAGCCGGTACGGTTCCTTGCTTTGCGCTAACAGACAAAGGGGCGATGCTGCGAACGACCGGCGGACTGGATAATGTGGACGAAAACCAGATCATCGCGATGCTCTCTTCCAGCGGTGTGTCATGACCGCTCGAACCATCCGGCTTGGACTGAAACGTTAAGTTTCATGTTCACCTTCCGACCGACTTTTTCAACCAGTTGAAATCGGATTGCCATAGGGATAAATTAACAATACCGAAGCAGAGGAGGTTCGCACCATGGATGAAAAAATCGTGGCGATTGCTGACCGCTTGAAAGGCATGCGCGAGATTGTCGGTCTGACCGAGGCCGAGATGGCCGTGGTTACCGGGGTCTCCGAAGCGGAGTACAGGACTCTCGAGAGTGGCGCAAAGGATTTCTCTTTCACCTTTCTCTACAAAGCCGCGCAGCGGTTCGGAATCGACCTGACGGAACTGCTCTCCGGTGAATCGCCCAAGTTGTCCGGATACGCGCTGGTCCGCGCCGGCGAAGGATTGCCCATCAGCCGGCGTGAAGGCTTCCGTTATCTCAACCTGGCTTATCAGTTCAAAAACCGTATGGCGGAGCCGTTCATGGTGACCGCGCCGTATACCGCGGATGCCGAGACCTGCGGGATCGCGTTGAGCGCACATGCGGGTCAGGAGATGGACCATGTGATATCGGGCCAGCTGAGAATCTCGATCAATGGACACGAGGAAGTCCTCCGCGCCGGGGATACGGTTTTCTACGATTCCTCCAAACCGCACGGTATGGTCGCGATCGGCGGCGAGCCCTGCCGATTCCTGGCGCTGGTGCTGGGCGGCGCACACTCCTGATCCCTTTTTGCCTGCTGCCGACCAATATCCAGTCTATGAAAACGAGGTGAACAGGTCATGCTGAACATCAATCTGGAATATATACAGGAAACACTGGATGCCGAAGGCCGTGTCGACGACTTCAGTTTCAAGATACCGGAGCGATTCAACTTCGCATACGACATCATCGACCGGATCGCGGCCGAAGAACCGGGGCGGCGGGCCATGCGCTGGTGCAACGAAGCCGGTGAAACGCGAACATTCACGTTCAACGACCTGAGCCGCGAAAGCGATAAGGCCGCTTCGCTTTTCCTGTCCCTGGGGATCGGCAAGGGCGACAAGGTCATGATGATCCTGAAACGGCACTACCAGTTCTGGATCGCGATCCTTGGGCTGCACAAGATCGGGGCTGTGGCGATTCCCGCGACGAACCAGCTTCAGGTCAAGGACATTGTCTATCGGTTCCAGTCCGCGGATGTCAAGGCGATCATCTGCACAAAAGAGGGCGACATCTCCGACCATGTCGAGACGGCTGCCGGGATCTACGGCAAGCTTGGCGCGAAGATCATGGTGAAGGGGAGCAGACCCGGCTGGATCCCGTTCGACGACAATCTGGACAACCAGCCTCCGTTCGCGCGTCCTTCCGTCGAGAACCTGCCGACAACCACCGATCCCATGCTGTTGTATTTCACTTCCGGAACGACCGGCATGCCCAAGATGGTCATCCATGACTACCTGTATCCGCTCGGGCACATCCCGACCGCCAAGTACTGGCACAAAGTCGATCCGGACGGGCTGCACCTGACCGTCTCCGAGACCGGATGGGCCAAATCCGTCTGGGGAAAGCTGTATGGCCAATGGATCATGGAGGCCGGCATCGATGTGTTCGACTTCGACCGTTTCTCCCCCCAGGTCATGCTCAACCACATCGTGGAGGCCGGCATCACGACGTTCTGCGCACCGCCGACCATCTACCGGTTCCTCATCAAGGAAGACCTGTCCGGTTACGACCTGTCCCGTCTGCAGCATTGCACAATCGCGGGAGAGGCGCTCAATCCCGAAGTATATGAACAGTTCAAGCGCGCGACCGGACTGGAACTGAAAGAGGGGTATGGACAAACCGAAATGACCCTCGCGGTCGTCACGAACTATTGGATGGCCACAAAGCCCGGCTCTATGGGAAAACCCTCCAAAGCCTACGACATCGTCCTGCTGGACGAGAACGACCAGCCGGTCCGGGCTGGGCAGACCGGCGAGATCAGCATCCGGATCAGCGACCGCAAGATCCCGGGCCTGTTCGGCGGATACCACAAGGACCCTGACCTGACCCGCAGCGTCTGGTACAACGGCATCTACCATACCGGCGACCAGGCGTGGATGGACGAGGACGGCTACTTCTGGTTCGTCGGGCGTGCGGACGACATCATCAAGAGCTCGGGGTACCGGATCGGACCCTTCGAGGTCGAGAGCGTCATCATGGAGCATCCGGCCGTCATGGAGTGCGCGGTGACCGGCGCGCCCGATCCGGTGCGCGGCCAGCTGGTCAAGGCCACGGTAGTCCTGGCCAAAGGATACACGCCGAGCGATGCGCTGGCGGCCGAACTCCAGGAGTATGTCAAGACCCACACCGCCCCGTACAAGTACCCCAGGGTGCTGGAATTCGTGACGGAACTGCCAAAAACCATCAGCGGCAAGATCCGACGCACCGAAATTCGGCAGGCGGACAAAGCCGGCCGTTCCCAAGAATGACAAACGGAGCCGCATACCCTTCGTATCGAACGTCGATCGGGCAGGACAGCCACCGCTTCGTGACGGAGGGCGTCCTGACAGATCGCGAACTGGTGCTTGCCGGTGTGAGAATCCCGGGTATGCTGCCGTTGGCAGGCAACAGCGACGCGGATGTCGTGCTGCACGCGGTAACCAATGCCGTTTCGGGGATCACCGGGGTCAATATCCTCGGGGCTATCGCCGACCGGTTGTGCCTTGAAAAGGGGATTACGGACAGTACGGCTTATCTGGCCGAGGCATTGCGCCATCTGGGCGGGTACCGCGTCGTCCACCTGTCCGTATCGATCGAGGCGGGACGGCCGCGATTGGCCCCCTATATCGACAACATGCGAAAAAACTTGGCTGAACTGCTGTCGCTCGACGTCGGCGAGGTCGGGCTTACCGCCACGTCAGGCGAGGAATTGACGGATTTCGGGCGGGGACTCGGTATTCAGGCCTTTTGTGTCCTGACCGCCGTCCGCTTCGCTTCAGAGGGATGAATCCGCGTCAGCGGCGAGCCCGCCTGCGATCGCCTCGCCGAACAGCAGATCCTCGGGTGTCGTGATCTTGATATTGAGGTAGGAGCCCGCCACCAGCGTGACGGGATGCCCCGCCGCTTCGGCCAGTGAGGCGTCGTCGGTTCCGATGACGCCTTTTTGATGTGCCTGGCGGTAAGCATCGAGGATCAGGTCAAACCGGAAGGCCTGCGGGGTTTGGATCAACCAGAACCGGGTACGGTCCGGTGTCGCGACAACGGCGCCGTCGTCGCCGGCCTCCTTGATCGTGTCCTTGAGGCGGACCGCGGCGCAGCACGCTCCGGACTTGCGCGCCTGCGCGATACAACGGTCGATGGTCGGAAAATCGGTGAAGCAGCGCGCGCCGTCCTGGATCAGCACCAGATCGCTGTCCTGCGCCACGCCGGCCAGATGCTCAAGGCCGTTCCGAACGGAATCCTGCCGGGTGTCGCCCCCGTCTGCAAACGTGATCCGTTCCGTAACGCCATAATCTGAGCAAAGGCTCCGGAACAAGTCACGGTCATCGGGCGCGGTCACAATCCGAACCATCCGTACCGACGGGTGCGCCAGAAAAATGCGCAGGGTCCGGATGATGACCGGAACCCCTCCGATCGGCAGCAACAGTTTGTTCCGCCCCGCGCCCATGCGGGTTCCGCCCCCGGCGGCAGGGAGGAGCACATATACGCTTTCACGATGTGGAATATCACCGCTCATCGTCAACCCAGCGCGACATCCAGCGCTTCATGGATGCTGTCGACAAACACAAGTTCCGGAAGCCGGTCCGCACGGATGCGCTCCGCGGCCCGCCGGACTCCGCCG
>CAZNGQ010000177.1:0-5693 GCA_964572095.1 uncultured Oscillospiraceae bacterium | reverse complement strand
GACATCGTTGATCGCACGCCATCCCGCGGTAAGCCGGCCGGAGTTGAGCGAGTCCTGGATGGCGGATATCCATTCGGCGTCGCGTGGACCGTCCGGGTCAAGCCGCGCATTCCAGACGTCGCCGATTGGGTTTGGAAAAACAAGGATCAGTTTCTGGGTATCGACCAGCTCCGCGAGCCCCTCAGCGAGGATCGCGCGGACCGACGGCTCGTCCGCGCCGTCACGCAGCACCGTGACGGCCGAGGATTTCCACAACGCGCGCGGATCGGTGTCCGCGGTCGCGACATACATCGTGCGGACCCCGTCGGGAGTCCGGACTTCCTTGAGAAACAGGTTCATGGACACTTCCTCCCGATCCCGCCTTCAGGCGCTAGATGCAGCCGTAGGCCGCGGCGCGCACCCGCAGGTGGTGGTACTCCTCCATGTTGGGCATGGTCTGGTGCATGTAGACGATCGACAGCCCTTCGGACGGGTCGATCTCGGTCCAGGTCCCGGCGGCGCCGGTCCACCCGAACGCGCCAACCGAGCCGTTGCTCCCGCCGGCCGCGGGATCCATCAGGGTACGGACGCCAAGCCCGTATCCGTAGCCCGCGAGATAGGTGTTGGTGAAGTCCGCCAGCTGGTCGGGGTTCAGGTGGTTGCGGCGCATCAGGTCGATGGTCTTGCGGCCCATGACCCGCACGCCGTCCAGCTCTCCGCCGTTCGCCAGCATCTGGGCGAATCGCAGGTAGTCACGCACCGTCGAGAACAACCCGGCCCCGCCGCCTTCGTAGATGGCGTCCGCCCGGTGCCGGTCGTCGAACATCCCCTCGGAGCGGGAGAGCGTACCGTCCGCGTTGCGGCGGTACATCGGGACCATACGGCCCTCGATGTCGCCGAAGAACCGGTAGCCGGTACTCGTCATCCCCAGCGGATCAAAAATCTCGCGCTGAAGGAATTCCCCGACACGCATGCCGGACGCGACCTCGATCAGTCCCGCGACCAGCTCGTGCCCGTAGCCGTAGAGCCAGCGGGTGCCGGGCTCGAAAGCGATCGGGACCCTGGCCATCGCCCGGATTTCGGTACGCAGATCGTATTTCCCGAGGGTTCCCTTGAGTTCTTCCTGGACTTTACGGATCTCGCGGGCGGTGTTGGAATCTCCCATTGCGTACGGGAGGCCGACCGACATCGAAAACGCGTGTCGGACCAGCATCGGATTTTTTACGGGCACGGTCCGGACATTGCCGTTCGGGTCGACTTGAAACCGGTTGATGTCCTTATACTCAGGCAGGTATTCGGACAGCGGGTCGCTCAGCAGGAACTTGCCGCGCTCATACAGGATCATCGCGGCCGTGCAGATGATCACCTTGGTCATCGAGTACAGCCGAAACACCGAGTCCGCGTCCATCGGCGTCCCCGCCTCGACATTGGCCAGACCGTGGTAGCTTTCGTGCAGGACCTTGCCGTGTCGGGCGATTCCAAACGCGCAGCCCGGAGGGCCGGATCGGGTAAAGGACTCGAGCAGGTTCGACAGCGCTATAAAATTCGACATCGTTACACCTCGTTCCTGGTCAGCTGATTGCGGACCAGGAACCGCATCAGCTCGCTCTGGTCCTCCGGCTTGCCCAAAACGGGCTTGTCGCCGAACACCATCGGGCTCTCGCACTGCGCGTAGGGTTTCCATTCCGGCATCGGCGTGCCGTCCTCATCCAGGCCGTTCGGGTCTCCGGACTTGATGAAGTTCGCCCAGTAATTGCACATCTGCCGGGCCAGGTCATAGTGCTTCCCGGTAAACGGCCGCCAGCAGGCCGCCAGCGTTTCAAAGAAAAACCACAGGTCGACGGAATGGAAGGTTCCGGGGTTGTCCCAGCCGGGGATCTCGGCATCAAAGATGTAGTAAAAATTGTCGGGTGCGTCGGCTCGCTCGGCGGTCCGCTCGAATGTGGTCCGGATGGCCAGCTCAATGGGGCTGAACGTCGCCTTGGCGGTCGTGGCCTCCAGGGTATCCGCCTTGCAGATCCGGAGGAATTCGTCCGCTCGGGCACCGAACTTGTCCCGGGCCAGTTTCTCGAATTCCTCGAACGTCCGGGACTCCGGGATCGCCTTGAATTCCGACGACGTGTTGCCCATCAGCAGCGGGACCCAATGACGCTGGTTCCCGAGCATCCGGTCCATGTGGATTCCGGTCACATAGTGCCCGTCGACGACCGTGCCCCACCGTCCGGGATATTCGAGGGATTTGTCCCGGATGTAGGCCGCGTCCAGCGCCCGGGCTTCCGCCAGCGTCCGGACGCCGAGGAACGCCAGGAAGTCCTCGCCGGCTTTCTCCGCCTCCGCGAGTCCAAGCCTGGAATTGATGCGGTCCACATAGGCGCCAAGCATGATGCCGCTCTCGATGATCGCCTTTTGGAACAGCCCTTCGGTCAGGGGGGATGTCAGCTGGGTCAGGACGCTGCCGCCGCCGGCCGACTGGCCGCCGATCGTGATGTTGTCCGGATCCCCGCCGAACGCGGCGATGTTGCGCTTGACCCATTCCGTCCCGCACTTCTGGTCCAGGTTGCCGAAGTTGGCGGGAAAATCGGGATCCTCGGCCGTGATTTCGGGGTGGGCGAGGAATCCGAAGACATTGACGCGGTAGTTGACGGTGACGACGACGATCCCGCGCCGGGCGATGCGCTCCCCATTGAATTCCATCTCGGCGGTATTGCCGACCTGCAGTCCGCCCCCGAAGTACCAGACGAAAACAGGCAGTTTTTCATCGGGGCTTTTTGCGGGTGTCCAAACGTTTAGGTAAAGGCAGTCCTCGCTCATCGGGATTTCCGGATCGACATTCCATTCCCTGGTGTAAATGTCGGTGGTCGAGAGTCCCGGTTTCCGCTGCATGGAGATCGGCGCAAAGCGGAACGCCTCTTTGACCCCTTGCCAGTTCTCCGCCGGTTGCGGGGCGCGCCACCGAAGGTTCCCCGTCGGCGGAGCGGCAAACGGAACACCACGGAATGCCATGATACGAGGATCCGCAGCCGGAATCCCCTCCAGAACGCCCGTCTCGACTTTCACTCTTTTCAGCATGATGAGCCTCCCTCTTTTATCGTTAATGTTGATAAATCGATTGTAGCATACCGAATGATTCTTTCGTTTCCCTAAAAGTGGTTGACGGGAGCGGGGATTTTTGTAGACTGAGATGGGGACGATCGAGTCCCGGATTTTTCGGGCAGAACGGCAGTATGGATTCTGGTTTATAGAAAGGGTCAGGCAGCATGGCTATTACGGATTTCCTCGAGAAGAACGCACGACTGTATCCTTCCGAAGTCAGCCTGGTGGAAATCAACCCGGCCAATCAGCCGGACCATGCGGTCACCTGGCGCGAGTACAACCTCATCGAGACCGGTTCGACCGAAAAATACCGGCGCGAGATGACGTGGAAAGAGTTCGACATCAAGGCGAACCGGTTCGCCAATCTGCTGCTCACCCGCGGGATCCAAAAAGGCGACAAGGTGGCGGTTCTCCTGATGAACTGCCTCGAGTGGCTCCCCATCTATTTCGGGATCCTGAAAACCGGCGCCCTCGCCGTTCCGTTGAATTTTCGTTACACCGCGGACGAAATCAAGTACTGTCTTGGCCTCGCCGAAGCCAATGCCCTGGTTTTCGGGCCGGAATTCATCGGGCGCGTCGAGCAGGTGTTCGACCACCTGCACGGCGTGAAGACCTTCTTTTTCGTTGGAGAGAACAAGCCCACGTTCGCCGACAGCTACGACCGGCTCGTTTCATTTTGCTCCTCTACGGCACCCGCGGTGGAGCTGATGGACGACGACGACGCGGCGATCTACTTCTCGTCCGGAACGACGGGCTTCCCGAAGGCGATCCTGCATTCCCACAGCGCGCTGGTTTCAGCCTGCCTGACGGAACAGAACCACCACATGCAGTCGCGCGACGACGTGTTCCTGTGCATCCCGCCGCTGTATCATACCGGGGCCAAGATGCACTGGTTCGGCAGCCTGCTGTCCGCCAGCAGGGGGGTCATCCTCCGGGGCGTCAAGCCCGAGTGGGTCCTGCAGGCCGTATCGGAAGAGAAGGCGACGATCGTCTGGCTGCTGGTGCCGTGGGTACAGGATATCCTGGACGCGATCGAGCGCGGGGACATCAAGCTGTCGGACTATCGTCTCGACCAGTGGAGGCTGATGCACATCGGAGCCCAGCCTGTCCCGCCGAGCCTGATCCGACGGTGGAAACAGGTTTTCCCGGAACACCAGTACGATACGAACTACGGGCTCAGCGAATCCATCGGTCCGGGCTGCGTCCATCTGGGCATTGAAAACATCCACAAGGTCGGCGCAATCGGCAAGGCCGGATATCTATGGGAGACCAACATCGTCGATGAGAACGGCGTGCCGGTCGCGCAGGGGGAAGTGGGCGAGCTGATCGTCAAGGGCCCAGGGGTGATGAAGCGATACTACAACAACCCCGCCGCGACCGCAGAGATCCTCAAGGACGGCTGGCTGTACACCGGGGATGTCGCGCGAATGGACGAGGAAGGCTTCATCTACCTGGTCGACCGGAAAAAGGACGTCATCATCACAGGCGGTGAAAACCTGTATCCGGTGCAGATCGAGGACTTCCTGCGCGCGCATTCGGCCATCAAGGACGTGGCCGTCATCGGCCTGCCGGACCCGCGTCTGGGCGAGGTCGCGGCGGCGGTCATCGAGCTCAAGGAAGGCGCTGTCTGCACGGAATCCGATATCATGGAGTTCTGCGTGGACCTGCCCCGCTACAAGCGGCCGCATGTCATCATCTTCGCACCGGTGCCGCGGAATCCCACCGGCAAGATCGAGAAGCCGAAGCTGCGCGAGACCTATTGCGGCCAGCGGCTGGTGGAAGCCCAGACGACGCATTGATCAGCCGCCCTTGACCCAGGCCACGACGGCACGGACCAGATCGATATCGATATAATCCAGTGAATCGGCCGGCACGGTGTCGCGTTCGAGGTAGGGTACTCCGCCTCGGACCGACACCGTGCCGATCTCTGTTTTGGCGAAGAGGAAAGCGGACATAGGGTCTCCGGCGGAACGATTCCGGTCGGTTGAATAATACTGGAGCCCATCCTCCGTAGGCGTCAAGACATAACCGCCTTCCGAGAGGTACTGGTCGATCTCCTGCTGGTCGAACGGTGGCGGACTGATCGAAATATTCAGGCTCAGGCTGCCGTTCAGGAATGTCGTGCTCCAGTTTTCCATCGTTTTCTCAAAACCGGCTACCACCAGCCCCGAATGCTCGGTAAGTGCCAGTGCGGTATTGATCGAGGCCGTTTCCAGGGAGACGCCCTTTTTCGATGCGCTGGCGGATAACTGGTATGAATACCCGTCCTGTTCGAATTGCAGTTTCCTATATAAAATCGAGCCGGAGATCCATTTCTGGTTGGCATCGGTACCGTCCCAGAATCCTTCGTTCTCCGTGAAATAATAGGTGACCCCGTTTTCCACCCGCTTCTCGGAGTTGATGTGGCCAACCTCCGTTGATTCCCGGGGCGACGCACTCCAGCTGAGCTCCACTTCCCCACTGTCCCACGTTAATCGGTGCGTTACGCCGCCCAGGATGTAGCCGGACAGTCCCGGATCGAACGTCCACAGTCGTTCGTAGTCGAACGCGTACGGGACCTGGGTTTCCACCGGCACGGATAGCAAAGGGCCGCGGTTGCAGCCGGAGAGGCTCGGCAACAG
>CAZNGQ010000176.1:0-5757 GCA_964572095.1 uncultured Oscillospiraceae bacterium | reverse complement strand
CGTGAACCCCGACAAGGACAATACCTCGACCGCGATCAGCATCATGGACATCCTGACGGACGCGAAGGCGCTCGGTCTGGAAATGCCGGTGCTGCTGCGTTTTGAAAACCTGCTGGACTCGCAGATTTCCGTTCTCAACAATTCCTTCCGCGCGGCCATGGAGAAACTGGAATACAAAGGGGAGTATCGCGGGGTCTTCCCGGTCAAGGTCAACCAGCAGCACCAGGTCATCGAGTGCGTGACCCGGTTCGGTCGGCGCTACCACCACGGCCTCGAGGTGGGCAGCAAGGCGGAGCTGATCGCGGCGCTCTCCCTGCTGCAGGACAAGGAGGCCTGCCTGGTCTGCAACGGATACAAGGACACGGAGTTCATCGACCTCAGCCTCAACGCCGTGAAACTGGGATTCAACTGCTTTTTCGTCATCGAGATCCCCGGGGAGCTCGAGGCGCTGCTGGAACGGTCCAAGGCCCTGGGCGTCAAACCCAATATCGGCATCCGGATCAAGCTGTCCGCCAAGGCTGGCGGCCACTGGTCGGAGTCCGGCGGAGACCGCAGCGTGTTCGGCCTCAGCGTGTCCCAGCTCATCACGATCGTGGACATCCTCCGGGAGCGGGACATGCTGGACTCTCTCAAGCTGCTCCATTACCATCTCGGCTCCCAGATCCCCAACATCCGCGCGATCCGGTCCGCGGCGATCGAGGCCGCGCGCGTCTACGCGGAACTGGTGAACGAGGGCGCCCCGATGGGGTATCTGGACCTGGGCGGCGGACTGGCCGTCGACTACGACGGGTCAAACACGAACTTCGTCAACAGCCGGAACTACAACATCGAGGAATACTGCACGGACATCGTCGAGGCGGTCATGGCCATCCTGGACCCCAGCGGCATCCCGCACCCGGTGATCGTGACCGAATCAGGCCGGGTAACGGTCGCCTACCACTCGGTCCTGCTGTTCAACGTACTGGACGTCCAGCAATTCGAAGAGTACGAGATCCCGGACCGGCTGGACGACGACACGCCGGAGCAGATCCTGAACCTGTTCGACGTCAACAAGAGCATCACGGTCAAGAACCTGCAGGAGTGCTACAACGACGCCATCTATTACCGGGATGAGATCCGCGACATGTTCCGGCACGGCAAGATAAGCCTGCGCGAACTGTCGTTTTCGGAAAAGATCTTCTGGAACACCATCAACCAGATCGCGAAGAGGAAACAGAAGCTCAAGCACGCCCCGTCGGAGCTGGAAGACATCGAAAGCGCCATCGCGGACATCTACTACTGCAACTTCTCGGTGTTCTCGTCCATCCTGGACAGCTGGGCGATCGACCAGCTGTTCCCGGTCATGCCGGTGCACCGCCTGCTGGAACTGCCCCGCCGCAATGCCATCATCGCGGACATCACCTGCGACTGCGACGGCAAGATCGACCGGTTCATCGGCCTGCACGACGTCCATGCGACGCTGCCCCTGCACGAGATGAAAAACGGGGACGAGTACTATCTCGGGGTTTTCCTGGTCGGCGCGTACCAGGAGACCCTGGGCGACCTCCACAACCTGTTCGGCGACACCAATGTCGTCAATGTGCGGATCCATGCCGACGGTACCTACGACCTGGTGAACGAGGTGCACGGAGACAGCGTGGGGGATGTGCTTTCCTATATCGAGTTCGACCAGAAGGAGATGATGGCGCGCTTCCGGGAGACCGCGGCGGAGGCCAAGCGCTCCGGCCGGATCAGCGAGGACGAGCGCCGGAAGATCGTGCAGGAATACGACAACGGCCTGCGCGGATACACCTATTACGAGAGCTGAGCCGGCGGGTTCACCGCATACACCGCCACGTGGACCCCGGAGTCCGGCCAGGTGCGGACGCCCAGCAGCTTGAACGACACGGCCGGCCTCCCGGTGAACAAGGGCGTGCCGCCTCCCGCGACCAGGGGGAAAATCGCCAGGTGAAGCTCGTCCACGAGGCCGTGCGAGAGCAGGTCGTTCCACAAGGTGCGTCCCCCCAGGATCAGGATGTCCCTGCCGGGGCGCCGCCGGATCTCATCGATCGCCTGGTGCGCGTCCTTCAGTCGGACGATGCCTGTGTTGTCCCAGGGCGCCCGGTCCTCCGGTGTCATTTTGTCTGAGACGACCAATTTTTCCATGGGGTTCATGAGGGCGGCGATCTCGCGCCGGATCCCGCTCGTGCCGGGTGCGTTCTCCCTGTCCCGCCAATAGTCCCTGAATCCGATAAAAGCCGCGCGGCCGCTGAAAAGAAGCGTGTCTGCCATCCGGAGGCGTTCCGCGTTGTAGCGGTCGAAGGTATCGTCTCCCGCATAGTCCGGATGCCAATACGCGAACAAGGCTTCGAGGCTGCGGTCCCTGCCTTCATAATATCCATCCAGTGTGACGAGGTTGCTGACAATGACCTTGCGCATATCCGTCCTCCCGTTCTCTTGTGCCTCTCTCCCGCATTGTGATCTATCTGATGGCACTCGACAAGAAGAGAGTAAAAAATTTCTCACTTTGTGTATAAAATACTTGATACCATGTAAATTCGACAGTACACTGTGATCGTGGAAAGGCCTTCACAGAAAAAGGAGAATGAACATGCTGTATCAAGAAAGAAAGACCATCGCAACCATTTTAACCGGTTTCCTGGTACTGGCGGCTTACGGCCTCCGCGTCTGGCGCCAGATCGAGTCCGGCGTCCTCGGGCTGGACACCGGACTGAAGGGCTGGGCCACGACGATGCTGGTTTTCATCGGCATCGGCATCGTCGCCATCATCATCGTCCTCATCGTCTTTCATATCGTGAACGCCATCGTACAGGAGGTCCGCCACGAGGACGCCGAGGACCCGTCGGTGGAAGACGAGATGGACAAGCTCATCGCGCTCAAGGCGACAAGGAACTCCTACGCCCTCGTCGGCGCGGGGTTTGTCGCTTCTCTCATCCTGCTGGCCCTGCGACAATCCCCGGTCATCGCGTTGAACGTCGTGTTTGTCTCGTTCCATCTCGGCGGGATATTCGAGGGGTTCTCCCAACTGTATTTCTACAGGAAAGGGGTTCGGAATGGATAAGTTCCAGATCTCCAACCAGATCCGGCGACTGCGGTTCGACCACGGCGAAATGACCCAGCTGGAACTGGCAAAACGGACCGGTGTCACCCGTCAGACCATCCTGGCGATCGAGAGCGGCAAGTACTCCCCTTCGCTGGAGTTGGCGTTCCGCATCGCCCAGGTGTTCGGGGTGCAGATCAACGAGGTGTTCACCTGCGAGATGCGGGCGGACCAGGCGGGCGACACGCCGGAAAGGGCGCAGCCATGAAAGCGATCGTGCGGGACGCGGCCGGCGGACCGGCGGGCATCGTGCTGACGGATGTCGGGAAGCCGGCGGTCCGGGACGGCGAGGTCTTGATCCGGGTCCGCGGCTCGGTCGTGTCGCCCACGGATTGCGTCACGACGGAAGGCGCGTCCGCCATGGTTCGGATCGCCGCCCGGCTGATGGCCCGCAAGGGCAGAGTCATCGGCGAGATGCTGGCCGGCGACGTCGAGGCGGTCGGCCGGGGTGTGACCCGGTTTGCCGTCGGTGACCGGGTCTACGGATCCGCCGGCCTGGGGCTGGGCGCCTATGCGGAGTATGTTTCCCTGCCGGAGGGCTCGGCGCTGGCGCGCATGCCGGCCAACCTGGGGTACGGGGAGGCCGCCAGCCTGTGCGACGGGGCGCTGACATCGCTCGGTTTTCTGCGGGACCATGCGGGCATCGCCGCGGGGCAGCGCGTACTCATCTATGGCGCGTCCGGTTCGCTGGGCACGTATGCGGTCCAGCTCGCCCGGTACTACGGAGCGGAGGTCACCGGGGTGTGCGGCACCGGGAATGTGGAGATGGTCCGGTCGCTGGGCGCCGGCCGCGTCATCGACTACACAAAAGAAGACTATGCCCGGACGGGAGAGACCTACGATATCGTGTACGATACGGTCGGCAAGAGTTCCTTCTCACACGCCAAAGAGGCGCTGACCCCCGACGGCCGTTATCTGGTCACGTTTCCGACGCCGGCAGGGCTCCTCGGGATGCTCCGAAACCCGGCACGGCATGGCAAGAAAGCAGTGTTCGCCGCCACGGGGCTCCTGAAACCGGCGGAAAAGGCGAAAAGCCTGGACTTTCTGACGGAACTGGCCGAGGCGGGGCATCTCAAGCCGGTCGTCGACCGGGTCTACCCGATCGGGCAGATGGCCGATGCCCAGCGGTATGTCCGCGCAGGCCACAAGAAGGGGAACGTGCTGGTCACGTTGTAGCCACGGCTTTTGTGTTTCACATCCCTTCGGATTTGCTGTACAGTGTTAACACAGTAAAAAACGAGGCGCAAGCCTGTCCGGAGGGACCATGATCTGCAAAGACATCCTCGAGGCGATCGGACACACCCCGATCGTCCGCTTGAACCGCATGAACCATCCCGACCATGCGGAAGTGCTGGTCAAGTACGAAGGACTCAACGTCGGCGGATCCATCAAGACGCGGACCGCGTTCAATATGATCCGCAAGGCCGAGGAGCAGGGGCTCCTGGACCGGGACTCGATCATCGTCGAGCCGACCAGCGGGAACCAGGGGATCGGACTGGCCCTGGTCGGAGCGGTGAAGGGCTACCGCACGGTCATCATCATGCCGGACTGTGTCAGCGAAGAACGCAAGAAGCTGGTGATGCACTACGGGGCCGAGGTGGTCCTGGTCCACGACGCGGGCAACATCGGCGACTGCATCGCCCAGTGCCTGCAGACTGCGCTCGACATGGCCAAGGCGGATCCACATGTGTTTGTGCCCCAGCAGTTCGAGAACGAGGCGAATCCGATGGTGCACCGGCACCACACCGCGCTGGAAATCCTGGAGCAGGTCGCCGGCCCGATCCACGGATATTGTTCCGGCATCGGGACCGGCGGGACCATCACCGGCATCGGCGAAGTGCTCCGGGCACAGAATCCGGACATCGTCATCTGGGCGGTCGAGCCGGAGCACGCCGCGATCCTGTCGGGCGGCGCGATCGGCACGCATGTGCAGATG
This sequence comes from uncultured Oscillospiraceae bacterium, assembly GCA_964572095.1. Classification (GTDB taxonomy): domain Bacteria; phylum Bacillota; class Clostridia; order Saccharofermentanales; family UBA5734; genus JAAYKS01. The sequence continues at coordinate 721 of CAZNGQ010000176.1, read as the reverse complement.
GGCATCGGCGACGGCCTGATCCCGGCGGTGCTCAACACCCGAATCTATGAGGATATCTGCATCGTCACGGACGAAGAGGCGATCCAGACCGCCAAGGACCTGGCCCGCCTCGAAGGGCTGATGTGCGGAATCTCCAGCGGCACCAACGTGGCCGCAGCCTTGAAGCTGGCAAAGATACTGGGCAAGGGCAAAACGGTCGTCACCGTATTGCCGGACACGGCGGAGCGTTACTTTTCGACCCCGTTGTTCGATGTGGAGGCGACCGGCTGCTGCTGACCGGTCCCCACCGGCGGGGACTGAACCGGAAGGAGCGGATGGATCATGTACGAAGCGGACCTGGAGATCCTGCTGGCATCCCGACACGGAAACGGCGCCGATTTCTGGGCGACGCCGGACGGCAGGCTCGCCATCGAGCAGCCGATCAGCACCCTGACCGCGCTGATGGTCATGAGCCAGCTGGGCGTGCCCGCCACCCACGAGGCGCTGGCCGGCGCAGCCTCGCTGGTCCTGGATGCCTGCGGCAAGGACGGCCGGGTGCATGTCGCCCCGAAGGGGACGGTGTATCCCTGCAGCCAGGCGGCAGCGGCGGCGGTGCTGTGCCGGAACGGGTATGCCCGGGACGAGCGCGTCCGGGCGATGCTCGACCGGCTGCTTTCGATTCGGCATACGGACGGCGGATGGCGATGCAACAAGTTTTTCTACGGGCACGGCCCGGAAACCG
>CAZNGQ010000175.1:0-5774 GCA_964572095.1 uncultured Oscillospiraceae bacterium | reverse complement strand
CTCGGGCGGTTCTACAACGCGGACCTGAACGGCATGTTCGACCAGGACTTGGCGAAGGCGAAAGAGCTGCTGGCCGAAGCCGGATTTGCCGACGGATTCGAGACCACAATCACTGTTCCGTCCAATTACGGGTACCATGTGAACACCGCCACCGTCCTCGCCGAGCAGCTCAAGGCGGTCGGCATCAAGGCCGCGATCGTGCAGGTGGACTGGACCACCTGGATCAACGAGGTCTACAAGGCCCGGAACTTCGATACGACCGTCATCGCCCTGACATCCGAGTACACCCCCAAGGATGTGCTGTCACGGTATGTGTCGACCGCAGGCGGCAACTTCATCAACTACGCCAATACGGAATATGACCGCGTTTTCAGCGAGACGCTGCTCCTGACGGACGAAGCCGCGCGGATCACGGGCTACAAGCAGCTGCAGAAGCTCCTGGCGGACGATGCCGCTTCGGTCTACCTGCAGGATCCGGTCACCATGGTGGCCGTGAGTAGGAAAATCGGCGGCTACGAGACATTCCGGATTTACGCCCAGGACCTCTCCACCGTATACCGGATCGATTGACGACAGATCCCACTATTCCAGACAGGAGGGTTTCATGGCTTTTGCCGGAAAAAAGGCCCTGCAGCTGGTTTTGACGTTGCTCCTGGTCTCGGTCCTGACGTTCCTGGCTTTCCAGGTGATCCCGGGCGACCCCGCGCGGGCCATGCTCGGGATCAACGCGACGGACGAGGCGGTGGAGGCGCTTCGCGTCCAGATGGGACTGGATCGGCCTCCTTTGGAACGGTTCACGACCTGGGTCGGAGGCATGTTGTCCGGCAACCCGGGAGACTCCCTGCGGTTTGGCAGACCAATTGGTGAACTGATCGGTGAGCGGATCCCCGTCAATCTGGCATTGGCCTTTCTCGGGCTGGCCCTGACACTCCTGCTCGGGATCCCTCTGGGGCTGGCCGCCGTGCGGCGGCCGACCAGCCTGCCGGCCCGCCTGGTTCAAGGCGTCACCCAGATCAGCCTTGCGGTCCCTCCTTTCCTCATGGGACTCCTTCTGATCCTGTTGTTCAGCTTTGTCCTCCGATGGACGAAAGTCGGGGAATACCGCGGCATCGCCGATGGCCTCCTGCCGTTTCTCGGAGGTCTTCTGGTGCCCGCCCTGGCCATCAGCCTGCCGCGTTCGGCCATGATCGCCAGTTTCCTGCGGAGTTCCATCCTGGCGCAAATGGATTCCGACTATGTCCGGACGGCAAAAAGCAAAGGCGCGTCCGACACCCGGGTCCTGTACCGGCACGTGCTTCAGAACGCCCTGATCCCCGTGATCTCCACGCTGGGCATCATCATGGCCGAACTGCTCGGCGGCAGCCTGATCATCGAGCAGGTGTTCGACCTGCCCGGACTGGCGAGCCTCCTCATCATGACGATCAACAGCCGCGACTTTCCGCTCATCCAGACGATGGTGGTCTACATCGCCGCGATTGTGGTCGTGGTCAACATCCTCACCGATCTGCTGTATCGCGTCGCCGATCCGAGGATCCGGTTGTGAGCGGGCGGCTGCGCGCGTACACACAGGAGTGGCGCAGGGATCCCTATGCGGTCTTCGGCTTTTGCGTGACTGCCCTTGTCCTGCTGGTCGCGCTGGCCGGCGTCCTGGGGCTGACCGGCGATCCGGAAGCGATGAACGCAGCGGATAAATTGCGTCCCCCTTCCTGGCGCCACCTGTTCGGCACGGACAATTTCGGACGGGATGTCTTCAGCCGGGTGTTGAGCGGTACGGCCAGCACCGTTGCGGTGGCACTCGGGACCATCCTGCTTGGCGGGACCCTGGGCATACTCCTGGGTTCCCTCGCAGGCTATCTGGGCGGGATGACGGAACTGGCCGTCATGCGTCTGTCCGACACCATTTTCGCTTTCCCCGTGATCCTGCTGGCCCTGGTGGTCGTGGAAATCTACGGCCCCGGCGCGCTCAATGTGGTGATCGCCCTCGGCATCGCCTTCACCCCGAGTTTCACACGTGTCGTCCGCGGGGGCATGATGCAGCAGAAATCGGCGAAGTATGTCGAGCTCGCCCGCGTGTACGGGGCTTCCCCGCTGCGGATCATGCTGGTCCATATCCTGCCCAACCTGGCGCCGACGCTGCTGTCCGCCTTTACGGTCGGATTTGCCAACGCCATTCTCGCGGAGACCGGTATGAGCTATATCGGGCTTGGCGTTCAGCCCCCGGCCGCCAGCTGGGGGAAAATGCTGGCGGACGGATGGTCGTACAACGCCAGGGCGCCCTGGATGCTGGTCTTCCCGGGAGTGGCGATCATCCTGGGCGTCATGGGATTCCATGCGCTCGGCGAGTCCATCCGCAGGCATTCCGGAAGGGAGCGTTGACAATGGATACGGTTTTGGACATCCGTGACCTGGACATCGGCATCGAGCGGGTCGGATCGGCGGTGGACGGCGCGGTCCGCGGCTTGTCGCTGACCGTCGATTCCGGCGAGATCTTCGGTCTGGTCGGCGAGTCCGGATGCGGCAAAACCCTGACCGCGCTTGCGGTTGCCGGCCTGCTTCCGCCTGGCGTGCAGGTGACCGCCGGCTCGCTGCGCTTCGAGTCCGAGGACTTGTTGTCAATGGACCCCGGCAAACGGCGCAACTTGAACGGCTTGCGCATCGGGATGGTTTTCCAGGAACCGCTGACCGCGCTCAATCCGCTGATCCCCGTCGGAGACCAGATCGGCGAGCCGCTGCGGATTCACACCCGTATGAAAAAGGACGAGAGGCGGTTCCGCGTGATCGAGATCATGGGACGCGCCGGGCTGCAGGAACCGGAACGCCTGTACAACGCCTATCCGCATCAGTTGTCCGGCGGCATGCTGCAGCGTGTGGTCATTGCGCTGGCGCTCATCCTCGATCCCATCCTCCTGATCGCCGACGAGCCGACGACCGCGCTGGATGTGACAACCCAGGAACAGATTCTCCGGCTGCTGCGGCAGATGTGCCGGAACTCCCATACCGCGATGCTGTTCATTTCCCACGACATGGATGTCGTCAACCGGCTTTGCGACCGGGTCGGCATCCTGTATGCCGGGCGGATAGTGGAGCAGGGCAGTGTCCGGCAGGTGCTGGACAATCCCCTGCATCCCTATACGAACGGCCTGATGACGTCCATACCAGGCATGATTGCGGGTCCGCGCCTGTTTGCGATGTCCGGCAGCGTCCCGTCCATCGGAGAGGTTCTGCCGGGATGCGCGTTCGCGCCCCGCTGCCCGCATGCCATGCCGCATTGCCCCGGCGTCCTGCCGGTCTGCTCGCTGCAGCCGGATCTCAACGATCCCGATGTGGAGCATACGGTCTATTGCCACTTGTTCACCAGGAGGACGGCGACATGAACGGACCGGCACGCCCTCCCCTCCTGCAGGTACGGAATCTCAAGGCCTGGTACGAGACCGGTTCCCCGTTCCGCGCCGCAACCCGGTCGCGGTTTGTGCTCGACGGGGTCAGCCTGGACATCGGCGAGGGAGAGGTGCTTGGCCTGGTCGGCGAATCGGGATGTGGAAAAACCACGCTGGCACGGGCGTTGCTGGGGATCTCGCACACATGGCGCGGCTCCGTAGAAATGTCCGGCCAGGCCATTCAGCCGGGAAAAGGCACACTTGCGGTGAGGCTGGGCGTGCAGGCGGTATTTCAGGATCCATACAGTTCGCTGAATCCTTCCCGACGGGTCGGATGGCTGCTGGAAGAACCGCTTCGGGTACAAGGCAAAGGCGACAAGGCCTCCCGCATGGCCGATGTCGACGCGATGCTTTTGAAAGTGGGCCTGGATCCCGGGTATCGCGACCGCTATCCTGCCGAGCTGTCCGGCGGTCAACGCCAGCGGATCGCGATCGGCATCGGCCTGATCACACGCCCGCGGCTGCTCATTGCGGATGAACCGGTATCCTCGCTCGATGTGTCGGTGCAGGCGCAGATCCTGAACCTCATGAAAGACCTCCAGGAGGAATATGGATTCTCCTGCCTGTTCATCTCCCATAGCCTGCGCGTGATCCGCTTCATGTGCGATCGCGTCGCGATCATGCATGCCGGGCGGATCATCGAGACCGCTACCGCGGAGAAGCTTTTCCACGCACCCGAGCAGGAGTACACGCGCACGCTGCTCGAAGGGACGATGGCCCGATAGCCGCCTTTCTTCCGCTGCGGCGGCCGGGAGGGTTCCAAGTCAGTTCTTTATTTCCTCCGAAGCGACCGCTATGATGTTTTCGTCATAGGAAGGTACGATCTTTTTGCCGGGAGGAACGACGAGGTACCGGCTGTTGTCCCAATTTCCGTCCATCAGGTCCTGCAGCAGACTCAGGTCGGCATTCTCCTGCATGAATTCCCATCCAAGGAATTCCGCGGCATCGCGGGTTTCACCGGAGAAGTCCGGGAAGCCGTCGTTCTCGTTGCCGACATAGACGGCAGCCTTGTAGTCGTTGTACCACTTCTGTTCCATTTCCATCAGATATTCTGCGTTTTCTTCTCCATATTTCTCAAGGTAGGTGCGGTATTCGAGTTCTTTACGCTGACGTCCGGGCATCAGGACGTTCTCACACCACCCGGCTGTGTACCAGTAGATGCCGCCCGATTTCGAATCGAACAGGTTTCGATACCGCTCTTTCGAACCCAGGAAAAAAGTGACGCAGTCGTGCCCGCGGGGAACGATCAGGGGATATTTGCTCGACGAAAGCCCTTCGATTCCGTTGCTGCACAACCCGTAGCCGATCAGGATCGCGTCGAAATCCCCGATTTCGTTGTTGCAGGTGCAGGGGTCGTCGCCGGCGTCGATCCGGTCGATCTGCTCCTGGACGGTTTTCCGGAGCAGCTCCGGCGTGCGGTGGTATCCCTGTCTCATCCAGGTGATGTCCACATAGTTCCTGCAGTGCGCGGCGAGCAGGGAGACTTCACGGAACAGGACCTTGCAGGCTATCAGCTTCAATCGCATTTTCAAAACTCCCGTTCTTGAAGATTTATCGGATCGCCAGGTCCAGGGACAATGGCTCCGTCTGTGCATTGTCCGGGCCTCTCAGCACAATCTGGATGCGGATGCCGGCGAGACCTGTCGGGAATTCGCCATAGACCCAGCCGGCGATCCTGCCGCGGGCGGCCATTTCGCCATCCAGCGTGGCCGCGCCGGAATCGAAAGCGGCCAGCTTGCCCAGAACGGCCGGCACATTGGGCGCCAGGGACGGATTTCCGGTCCCCGAATCGACCATCGAGACCGACAGGAGCGAACTGACCGTAAAGGCCGAATCTGTGAGGTTCTCGAGTTCGACCCACGCGAAGACCAGTTCCGTCTCCGCCGTGGTGCCGACGACAACCCTGGTCTCACCGCTCCGAAGCGCCAGCTGGCTGTTTTGTGCCTGCGGACCGGAAAGCGGACGGGTACCGGATGTCATGACGGCGGTCGCAGCGGACGTAACGGTCGTGGCGGCCGTCGACGCCGCCGTGGAGGAGGCGGAGCCGGCAGTACCCGTTGTGGTGCCCTCCGTGACACCGGTTTCCGAACCGCATCCGGTCGCCAGCATCACGACGGCCAGAACGGCTGTCAGGATCCCTATGGAAAGGGGGCGGCGCCCCCGTTGGGTTGCATGTGTCATTCTTTCTCCTCCGGTCCGCGCGGGTCTACCCCAGGAACCCCTGCAGAATGCGGTCCGCCATCTCGTCCGACCGCTGGATATACTGGCCGATCTCCCGTACCGTCGGGATGCGCTCAACGCGGGAGCCGTCGACGCGCTTGGTCATGGCGCCGCTGC
>CAZNGQ010000174.1:0-5802 GCA_964572095.1 uncultured Oscillospiraceae bacterium | reverse complement strand
TCAAGCGGGTCGCCGCGAACCCGGGCGAATCCCCGCTGCCCCAGTTCACGTCCTGCTGTCCCGGTTGGGTGAACCTGGTCGAACGCCGATACCCCGCGCTCATCCCGCACCTGTCCAGCTGCAAATCCCCCCAGATGATGATGGGAGCCGTCGTGAAAAACCACTTCGGGCAGTTGGCCGGCATCGCGAGAGAAAACCTGTTCGTCGTGTCCATCGTCCCCTGCCTCGCGAAGAAGCACGAGGCCGCCCGTCCGGAATTTGCGCCGGACGGCATCCGGGACGTGGACGCCGTGCTCACATCCAGCGAGATGCTGGAGATGGTGAAACTGGCCATGATCGACACCGACGAAGTCGAGCCGGCCCTGTTTGACCAGCCGTACCGGCACGTGTCCGGCGCCGGCATCCTGTTCGGCGCGTCCGGCGGCGTCGCGGAAGCCGCGCTGCGCATGGCAGTGGAGCGCCTGACGGGGAACGTGCACGCCGAGAAACTGGATTTCGAGGAGATCCGCGGATTCGAGGGCGTCAAGGAAGCCGCGGTCGAGGCGAACGGCACCACCATCCGGGTCGCCGTCGTCAGCGGCCTGCGCAACGCGGAACCCATTGTGCAAAAGATCCTCGGGGGCGAGGACGTCGGCTACGACCTCATCGAAGTCATGGCCTGCCCGGGCGGATGCATTTGCGGCGCCGGCCATCCCGTGCCGGAGAAAGCCGGCGACATGGACCGCCGGCAGCGCGTGCTGGTCGATATCGACAAGACGTCGACTTACCGGAAGTCGCAGGAGAACCCTGACATCCTTCGCCTCTACCGGGAGTTCATCGGAGAGGCCAACTCACCGGTCGCACACCGGCTGCTGCACACCGGGTACAATCCGGTCCATCCCGCCGCGGCGGACCGGGAACCGGCCGCGCACGTCGGCGCGTCTGCGTTTTTCTCCCGCGAACTGACGGTCTGCACGTGCGAAGACTGTACCGCGAAAGGGGCGGTTGAGCTGTACCATAACCTGACCCGGCTGGTCCAGCGCCTGAAAATGGAATCTTTTCTCCATATCAAGACGATTCGCCTGCGGAAAAACCATGCCGACGACGGGCTCTATCTCACCCTGGATGGAAAGAGGATCTCCGAATCCCTGCTTGGCGGGGTTTTCAGCGGCATCACCGGCGATTCCGGCCTGATGGAAAAGAAGATTGAGGACGAAGACCCATCGTGACGGAAAGAAGGGGAGCGGTATGAGGGCACCGGCGAGCGACTGGTACCGGAGGATCTGGTCCATGGACATCAAGGAAGGATCCTGGGTCGAGGATACCGAGCGGCAGGTGGACTTCCTCATCCGCGTGATGGGACTGGCCGGTTCCGAACGGATTCTGGACCTGGCCTGCGGCTTTGGACGTCACAGCATCGAGCTGGCCGGGCGGGGATACCGTGTCACCGGGGTGGACATCACCCCGGCTTATGTGGCGGATGCCGCCAAGACTGCCGCGATACGGAATCTGCCCGCCGAATTCATCTGTTCCGACATTCGCGACATCGATTTCGATTCGGAGTTCGATGTCGTCCTGAACATGGCGGACGGCGCGATCGGCTATCTGGAAAACGACGGGGAGAACCTCCGGATTTTCGACCGGATCGCAGCGGCATTGAAGCCAGGCGGCAGACATTTCATGGACGTCTGCTCCCGCGCCCATGCGGAATTGTGCTTCCCGAGTCGTTCTTGGGAGATCGGAACCCGTTCCATCGCCCACGCGGAGTTCTCATGGGAACCGGATACCAAAAGGATGCTGTACGCGGGATTTGACATCCCGTTCGGAAGGATTGCCGTATCCCCGGGGGAGGTCGAAGCGAACTCGAGCATCCGGCTGTATGACAGGGACGAGTTGCGGACGATCCTGGCCGATCGGGGCATGACGCTGCTGGAAACGTACAGCGACTACACCGGGAGGGCGGAGGATCCCCGGTATCTGCAGCTGCTGGCCCACTCGGTGAAAGACAGCGTTCCGGCTCCGCACTCGTGAACAGGGCCCTTTCTATATGAAATACACCCCGAATGCCGGAATCGGACCGGCATTCGGGGTGTACTCGATTGTTGGATACAGTCAGCTGGACGACGAAACCGGTTACTGTACCTGGAACTCCACCTTGCGGACCGCCTTGCCTGTAAGCTCGGCACTGAGGTCATCCGGCTGCGAACCCCCGACAAACAGTTCGAACTTGCCGGCATGCCCGACGCGGCGGCCGTCGTCCAGCACGATCTGCAGCGAAGCGGGATCAATCTGGAAATCCACCTGCTTCGTCTCGCCGGGCTCGAGCGTGACGCGCTTGAACCCGCACAGCTGGAAGTTCGGAACCCGGACCGATGCGCCGGTGACGCGGACATAGACCTGTACGACTTCGTCGCCGGTCTTTTTGCCGGTGTTGGTCACCTTGACCTTGAGGCCGACGCCCTGGCCGATCCCGATCTTCCTGGCGGACAGACGGGGTGCCTCGTAGTCGAACGAGGTGTAGCTGAGGCCGAAGCCGAAGGGATACAGCGGCTTCTCCCGGAAGAAGCGATACGTACGGTTTTCCATGGAGTAGTCGGTGAATTCGGGGATCGTGTTCCCGTTGGAGTAGAACGTGACGGGCAGCCGCCCGGAGGGGCTGAAGTCGCCGCGCAGCAGGCCGGCGACCGCACGGCCGCCCTCGGCGCCGGGGTAGAAGGCCTGGATGACGGCGTCGGCCTTGTCGTTGCCGTCGAGCAGGTCGATCGAGCTGCCCGCGACATTGACGATGATGACCGGCTTGCCGAGCTCGGCGGCTTTGTCGCAGGCCAGCGTGATGAGATGGCGCTGGGGGGACGGCAGGAGCAAGTCCTTCTTGTCGCCGGAGGCATAGGCGTTGCTGGCGTCGCCCTCTTCGCCCTCCAGGAATTCGTCGAGGCCGACGGCGAGGACGACGACGTCCGACATGCCGATCAGCTGGCACACCTCGGCATCGCGGTCGCGGACCTGGCCGAGGTTCTGCACCTTGTCCTTGTAGAGGTGGCAGCCTTCGGAATACAGGACGCGCGCCTTCGGGAAGGCTTCGGCCACGCCCTCGAGGATGGTGTGCCATTGTCCGGCTGTACCGTGGTAATTGCCCTTGAGCGCGCCCTGTGAATCGGCGTTGGGGCCGATGACCGCAATCGTCCGGGTTTTACGGACGGAGAGCGGCAGGACTCCCTTGCGGTTCTTGAGGAGGACGAGGCTCTTGGCCGACACCTCGCGGTTGAAGTCCCGGTGTTCCTGGCTGTCGACCACATCGAACGGGATGCTGTCGAATGGAACGTTTTTGTCAAAGAACCCGAGCCGCATCTGGATCGTCATCAGGTTGGTCGCCGAGGCGCGGAGGTCGTCCTCGGTCAGCTTGCCCTCGTTGAAGGCCTCCATCAGGTGCCCGTACAGGTTGCCGCAGTTGAGGTCGCAGCCGTTCTTGACGGCCAGGGCGACGGAATCCACAGCGGTGTCGGTCACCTTGTGGAACATGTGGAAGTCCTTGATGGCCCAGCAGTCGGACGTGACATAGCCGCGGAACCCCCACTTCTTGCGCAGGATGTCGACGAGCAGGGTCTTGGATCCGCAGCAGGGCTCGCCGTTCGTCCGGTTGTACGCGCCCATGAACCCGGCGACCTTGGCCTTGACCGCGAGCGTCTCGAACGCGGGCAGGTAGGTCTCCCACATGTCCTTGGGCGTAGCGACCGCGTTGAATTCGTGGCGGATGGCTTCGGGTCCGCTGTGCACCGCGTAATGCTTCGCGCAGGCGGCCGACTTGAGGTATCGGGGATGGTCGCCCTGGAGGCCGCGGACGAACTCCTCGCCCAGGCGGGCGGTCAGGTACGGATCCTCGCCGAACGTCTCGTGCCCGCGGCCCCAGCGGGGATCTCGGAAGATGTTGATGTTGGGGGACCAGAACGTGAGTCCCTTGTAGATGTCGTGGTCGCCGGATTTCTGGTAGGAGTTGAACTTGGCACGGCCCTCGGTCGAGATGACGTCCGCGATTTCGCGCATGAGGTCGGCGTCGAACGCGGCGGCAAGGCCGATGGCCTGCGGGAACACGGTGGCCAGACCGGACCGGGCGACGCCGTGCAGGGCCTCGTTCCACCAGTTGAAGGATTTGACGCCCAGACGCTCGACCGCGGGCGCGTTGAACAGCATCTGCCCGGCGCACTCCTCGACGGTCATGCGCGACACCAGGTCCCGCGCGCGCTCTTCAAAGGAGAGTTTTTCATTGAGATACGCCGGCAGGTCGGAAGCGGCCGCCGAAGCCTTTTTTTTCTGCGGCTCGCTCTTGGAGCCTTTCGGTGCGTCTTTCATGGGGGATCCTCCTGAAGTTTGCCGCAGCCGCTGTAAATGGGATCAGCCGGCAGGGTCACTGTACTCCATTTATGATAACAAACCGCCGTTGGTTTGCAAACGAAAGCGGGGCTGCCGTCCTTCGGAAACCCTGCCGGACCGATGCGCCGCATCATCGTGTATAATGAAAAGGACAAAGACTCGGTGTTCTGTCGGCGAATGGAATCCGGCCGCCGCCGCAACGCGAAAGGAGCACATCGATGGAAAAGAGAATGATGCAGAAAATCTACGAAGAGGTTTCGCTGCTGGGATTCGGCTGCATGAGGCTGCCCCAGAAAAACGGGGTGATCGAATACGAGCAGGCGGAAAAAATGGTCGACATGGCGCTTGAAGGCGGCATCACCTATTTCGATACCGCCTATTATTATCACGACCAGACATCCGAAAAGTTTCTCGGGAAGGCCCTGACGGCCCGCCACCCGCGGGACAGCTACACCATCGCGACGAAGCTTCCCCTCAGCGTCATCCAGTCCGCCGAGGACCTGGAACGGACGCTGAACCTGCAGCTTTCCCGCCTCAATACAACCTACATCGATTTCTATATGTGCCATGGCCTGAGCGCGGACGCCTATTTCAAGAAATTCAAGCCCATGGGAATCATCGACTTCATGGAGCGCATGGTCGCGGCCGGAAAGATCCGTTATTACGGATTCTCGACCCATGACAAGCCGGAAGGGGTCAAGAAGCTCATCGATGACGCGTCATGGGACTTTGTGCAGATGCAGCTCAACTACCTCGACTGGACCGAACAGGACGCGCGCACGACGTACAACAACCTCGTCGCAAAAGACATCCCCGTCATCGTCATGGAACCCGTCCGCGGCGGTGGCCTGGCCAACCTGGCGGACGGTCCCCGCGGCGTGCTGGAACGCAAGTTCGCCGGCCAGTCGGCTGCGGCCGTCGCATTGCGCTGGGTCGCGAGCCTGCCCGGTGTCAAGGTGGTCCTCAGCGGCATGTCCACCATCGCGCAGATGGAGGAGAACCTCGCGACGTTCAACGCCTTCACGCCGCTCAACGACTCCGAGAAGCTCACCATCACGAACGTGGTGACCGCGCTCAAGGCGCTGCCCGTCATTCCCTGCACGGCGTGCAACTACTGCAACGTCTGCCCCAACGACATCGCCATCCCGCGCCTGTTCGCCCGATACAACAACTACATCATGTTCAACCGCCCCGAAGAGCTCGTCTTCCCGTACGAGCGGTTCATCGAGGAAGGGCACCGCGCGGAGGACTGCGAGGCATGCGGCATCTGCGTTCCCTTCTGTCCCCAGAGCATCGACATTCCCGGCTGGATGCAGCGTATCGTGGAGAAACGCGCGGAGATCAAGGGCGCTGTGAAGTAGCGGCCGGCCGCGCACGCGGACCGGCGAGTCGGAAAACCGCACACGACCCGGCCGGGTTGCTCCGCAAGGCGCCCCGGCCGTTTCCGTTTTTCAT
>CAZNGQ010000173.1:0-5825 GCA_964572095.1 uncultured Oscillospiraceae bacterium | reverse complement strand
CGATATAGCAGGTGCGAAAGCCTGTGGGATCCGCTCGGTCGGCGTCCGGTACGGATATGCGGAGCCCGGCGAGCTGGAGACAGCGGGCGCGGATTTTGTGGTCGGGTCGGTGGTGGAGCTGAAGGGTTTATTGAGTTGATGGGATTCATGAGAATCCAGGTCTTGAAGGAGCAGATCCGCCAGGTCTACGGGCTCGCTGCCATAGAACTGCGGCAGTTGCCGACCGGAGTCGGGGGCGAAGCATTTTTCGTCGAGACGGCGGAGGGCCGGTACATCTTCAAGCGGATCGATCCCAACGGGATGAACCACCCGGAGGCCGAGCCGGCGCTGTGCGCGTTCCTGCAATCGAAGGGGATTCCGGTCTCTTCGTTCGTGCCGACGCTAGACCGCCGGCTGGTTTGGCCGGACGGCGACCGTTTCTGCCACCTGCAGGACTTCATCGACGGAACGACCGTCAACCTGAACACCGCGTCGGACACGCTTCTGGCCGAGTCCGCGCAGTTGCTCGGCCGGATCCATGCCGCGCTGTCGGATTATCCGGCCTTGCCGACCGGGATCGGCGAGGATTTTTTCAAGCATATGACGCCGGCCCGTGCAGAGCAATCGTATCGGCACTCGTTGGATATCGCCCGTGAAAAAGGGGATGCCGACTTCGCAACCGACCTGCTTTACCGCATCCGGCGGATGGAGCGATTCCCGTACGCGGCGTTCGACCTGAACCGGCTGACCTGCCGCAACACCCACGGGGACTACACCATCAGCAATCTGATCTGCCGCGGAGGCCGCATCCAAGCGGTCATCGACTGGACCGCGGCCTGCGTGCACCCGGTAATCTGGGAGATCCTGCGGTCTTTCCTCTATGCTTCGCCCGCCTGCCGGGAGGGAGAGATCGACGTGGAGGGGCTGGTCGGATACGTGCGCGAATATAGGAAACACCATGCGCTCACGACCTGCGATCTGGAGTCGATGCCGCACCTGTTCCATTATCAGATCGCGGTATGCGACTATTACGGGCAATACTACGGATCGGACGCGGCCAACCGCGGCATATTCGCACATCAGGCCCGGTTTTCGACCCGGCTCATGCGCTGGTTCGAGACGAACGCGGACCGCTTGTCGGAGCGGCTGTCGGCGATTTGACCGATACTGGCCAGAGGAGGCACGCATGAAACTCATCCTGATCCGCCACGGCGAGCCCACCTACGACGACGTCACCGAGCGCCACTACCCCGGATTCGGCCGGGATCTGGCCAAGCTGACCCCGCTCGGGCGGGAGCAGGCCGAGGCTGTCGCCTGTGACCGCCGGCTCGACGGCGCTCAGCTGATCCTCTCGTCCCCCTACACCCGGGCGCTGCAGACGGCTGCCGTGATCTCGCGCCGCACCAGCCTGCCGATCGAGGTGGAGACCGGCCTGCACGAGTGGCTGCCGGACACGACGTTCCGCTACCTCGATGTCGAACAGGTGCAGCGCGCTTCCGAAGAGCGGATCCGTTGCCTGGGAAAGCATACCGGCGCCTGTCGATACCAATGGGAGGAACCGGAGCATGTCGCGGAGCGGGCGTACCGCTGCCTACGTAAATACTTGCAGTACGACAAGGTGATCGTCGTGACCCACTATGTCGTCATGAGCCAGTTCCGTTTTGACAAGAACCTCGGATTCTGCGGTATTCTGGAGATTGATTTCGACGAGAATTTTCAATGGCCGGGATTCACCGACACCAATCCGTGAGAGGGTATCCCAATGAAAATCGCAATCTCCCATGTCAGTAAAAGCTTTGGCAAGGCGGAAGTCCTCCACGACATCACGCTGGACGCCAACCCCGGCGAGATCCTGTGCCTGCTCGGTCCGTCGGGTTCCGGCAAGACGACCCTGATCCGTCTCCTGATCGGCGCCATGCCCGCGGACTCCGGCATCATCACGATCGACGGCAGACGCGTCCCCAACCGGGAATCCATCCGCAGCATCGGCTACATGCCGCAGAACGACGCGGTCTACAACGACATCTCCGGCTACGACAACCTGATGTTTTTCGGACGGCTGCACGGCTTGCGCGAAAAGCGGCTGCGCCAGCGCGTCGACGAGACCCTCGCGCTGGTCGACCTCACCCGGGACAAGGGCAAGCTGGTCGCGAATTACTCCGGCGGCATGAAGAAACGCCTCTCGCTGGCGATCGCCTTTCTCCACGATCCGCCGGTCCTGATCCTCGACGAGCCCACGGTCGGCATCGACCCGCTGCTCCGCAAGACGATTTGGGACGAATTCGACCGATTCTGCGCCGCTGGGAAAACCATCATCATCTCCACCCATGTGATGGACGAAGCCGCCAAATGCCAGCGAGCCGCCCTGCTGCACGACGGCAGCCTGATCGCCAACGACACGATCGGGCGATTGCGGGCGAGGTCGGCGACCGGCAGCCTCGAGGACCTGTTTTTCCATCATCCGGAAGGCGGTGAGCCGCAATGAAGAGCCTGATCGCCCGAATTTTCAAGCAAATGATCAACGACCGCCGGTCCATGGCCATGATGCTGGCCGCTCCGATCCTCGTCATCTCCCTGCTGTTCCTCCTGCTGGGCGACAGCTCCTACCAGCCCGTCATCGCGGTCAACGTGCAGTTCCCGCCGCCGATCCTCGCCGCCCTCGGCAAGCAGGACATCACGATCCTCGTCGTCCCGGCCGGGGAAGATGTCGACACCAGGATCGAGAGCGGCGAGATCGACGCCATGGTCGTTTTCGGCGCCAACGGGCTGACGATCCGCATGCCGGAGGTCGGAAGCGTCAAGGCGACGAAGATCATGAATGCGTTGAAAACCGCCCTCTCCGAGGTCAATCCCGCCGGCGGCATCCATTTTGAAAACATGTACGGCAGGGAGGACTCGAGCACGTTCGACAGCCTGGGGTATGTGCTGCTCGGGGTCATGTCGTTTTTCTTTGTTTTCATCCTGTCGGGGGTGTCGTTCATCCGGGAGCGCACGTCCGGCACCCTGGAGCGGCTGATGCTGACGCCTATCCGGCGGTTCGAGGTCATCACCGGCTACACACTGGGGTTCGGCGTGTTCGCGGCGGTGCAGAGCGTCGTGTTCGTCCTGTTTTCCCAATACGTCCTGGGTCTGGAATTCGCGGGTTCGGTCTGGCTGACGATGCTGATCATGGTGCTGCTGTCGTTTACCGCGGTCTCCTCGGGCACCCTCGTTTCGATTTTCGCGAACAACGAATTCCAGGTGGTCCAGTTCATCCCGGTCGTCATCATCCCGCAGATATTCTTTTCCGGACTCATCCCGGTCGACACGTTCCCGCTCCATCTCGGGCTGTTGTCGTATGTCATGCCGGTGTACTATGGGTGCACCGCTTTGAACGAGGTGATGGTCAAGGGATACGGGATCGACCGGATCTGGGAAAGCCTGATCCCGCTGGCCGCGTTTGTGCTGGTGTTTTCGTTGATCAATACGCTGGCACTCAAGAAATACCGAAGAATGTAGCGAGAGGTGGAAACAATACATGACTATAACGGAGGACAGCCCGATCGGCCCTTTGCCATCCGGCATGATCCATTCTCCCTTTGGCATCCGCATCGACCCGATGCAGCGGCTGCTTCTGATCAACTTTGAAAAGGATCCGGATGAGGTGTATCTCGGTCTGGAGCCGCAATGGTTTGATGACGCGGTAAACGGAACGGGATGCCGCATCGTGGCGTGGCGCAGAGACGGCTATGTCGATGTGTACCAGCAGCCGGGACTGACGAATACGGGCAACCGTTTCGACGTGGCAGGCAAAGGGCTTGCCGACCTGCTTGTGCGCCCGATGGACGGCTTGCGGTACCAGATCTCTCCGGACGGCGTGGAGATCCGGTTCGACCTGGAGGACAAGCTGGGACGCCGGATCGAAGTGGAGATCCGGGAGAGCGGCAGGAAACCCGCCCGGCCGTTCAGTCTGCTCGCCCCCGTGGGGAGCGGCTCCAAGGCACCCACCTCGCTGTATCTCTTTTTCCTGTACCGGTTCTACTTCGTACGCAAGGCCGGTACGGTTGTCCGTGTCCGGATCGATGGAAAGGACCGCAGGCTGGACCGGCTGCCGTTGCCCCTCGACGGATCCTGGTGCTACTTCACGCGCTACAGCGACGACCCGTTCCTGGTCAGTCTGACCGCGATGAACGGCAACCTTGCCGAGGTCGACCCCTCTGCTGGAAACAACCCACAGGATGGGATCCGCTATCAGATACAGGAAAGCGGCGGACACCGCGGGATCGCCGCGCTCGAAGCCGGGAACGAGCAACACACCGTCCGGATGTCCTTCGAACCGCCTTTTCCGGAACTGGCCGCACTCGAGAACGCAGAGATAGCGGATGGCGTATTCTGCATCGCCAGTGAAGCAAGCGCCGGCCAGATCAGGGGCGTCTATCATGTTGAGCGACAGGACGACCGGGTGGGACTGTCCATGATTCCCGATGGCGGCTGGATCCCCAACGAGAAAAACCGGATCGTGCGGCTTATCTACCGGGCGGCCGCCGTTTTTCGGACCTGGCCAAAGACCTACCGGTATCAGGCCGATATGCTTTTTCCTCCGGACGCTCCGCCGACGATCCGGTCGAGCTGGACGCGGTTCCGGGAAACGAAACGATAGGATCGTTCCGGAGTGTTATAAAGCGCATGCCCATGCCGTGTTGACGTTGCCTTTTCTCCCATATGCACCATTAGGGAAACCCGGGCTCAAGCGGTATAATAGAAATGCAACGTGTAGTCCCCCGCGACGTAATGCCAGTTAGCGGAGGACTATATGTTTTTTTATCTTCTTCGCATGACGCCATGGGGATGATTCGATCATCCGGACACGTAAAGCGCGGAGAGGAAACGGTTCAGGAGGGAGCGAAATGCTGCAAGTCAAAGACTATGTCATGTTCGGATCAACCGGTGTCTGCCAGATCACGAATATCATACGGGAGAGATTCGGCGGGAAATCGGATCGGGAGTACTACGTGTTGAATCCGCTGCATGTGAACAGTGCGACGATTTATGTCCCGACCGATCATCAGAACGCGAATTTTCGAAGGATTCTGTCGAAAGATGAGATCCATGTGTTGATCCAGACCATATCGGACATCGAAAGCGATTGGATCGACGATGACTCGTCCCGAAAATCCGAGTTCAATGAAATCATCCAGTCCTGTGATCAAAGAAGAATGGTCCAGTTGATCCAGATGATCCATTCACGGAAGGCCGAACTGGAGGAGAATGGCAAGAAATTGACCGGAGTGGACACCGAGACCATGAAAATGGCAGAAATGCTTCTTTTCAACGAGTTTGCACTTGTCCTGGACATCCTGCCGGATCAGGTGCTCCCGTTCATCCTGGGACAAAGGCAAGCCTCCAGATAATCGACGACCGGATCGGTCCATGCAAGCAGCTTCCGCAAGGGATATTCCTCCGGATCCGGGAGGCCGTCCAGCTCTTGCGACGCTTTCTCGACTAGGCCGCGACAGGCCGCTCTTTCGTTTTTCAGATCCTCGGCGGTCGTACCAGGATAGGCATCTGTCGGCTTCGCGGTGTCGATATGGGCGACGATATCCGGAAAGTCCGGCATCAACACCAGCAGCTTTCGATCCAGCCGATCCATGACCCGGCCATAATCGTCCGCGTTTCTTCCGTCTGCATTCAAACGGCCGTAAAACACAACATCGACAAGTACATGCATATGGTAACCCAGGATATCGTGCGATGGGTTTTCATAACGTCGCAGGGAATCCAGGACGGATTTTTCCCACGGAACGCCCGCATGCTTGAGATGGGTGACGGCATGGATCCCGCTGCTGTCGCCCGGACGTGTCAACGCT
>CAZNGQ010000172.1:0-5825 GCA_964572095.1 uncultured Oscillospiraceae bacterium | reverse complement strand
AAGGTGGACCACGCCGACATCCCCGAGTTCATGAAAGGCCTTCCGATCACCCTGATCTCTGCCGCCCTGCTTTCCATTTCATTCTTTGGATTCAAGGGCCTGATCGAAAAACTCTTCGCCTGATGGGAGGACTACCGTGACACTATTGGCTGTCAGCGTAAACGACATACTGGTTCCGATGCTCATACTGACTGCGATTGGTCTCTTTTTCGCCATCCTGATCGTGGTTGTTACCCGCTTCTTCGCCGTCGAGGAGAACAAGCGGGCCGTCGAGGTGCGCGATTTGCTCCCGGGAGCCAACTGCGGCGCCTGCGGCTATTCCGGTTGCGAAGCGTATGCGGTCGCCCTTGCCGACAGCGAGACCGATGTCGGCAAGTGTACGGTGGGCGGCGTGTCGGTCGCGAACGACCTGGCGCTCCTGCTTGGTCTCGAGGTGTCCGCCATCGAGCCTACCGTCGCCCATGTGATGTGCCAGGGCACCACGGAACACACCAGCAAGCGGTATGCCTACAGCGGCACAATCAGCTGCAGTGCCGCGCACGGCCTGTTTTCCGGGCCCAACTCCTGCACGTACGGCTGCATCGGGTTCGGGGACTGCGTCTATCATTGTCCCTATGGCGCGATCGATCTGATCGACGGCATCGCGGTCATCAACGAGAAAAAGTGCAAGGCATGCGGGCTGTGCGTCCAGACCTGTCCCAAGAAAATCATCTTCATGGTGCCGAAGCGGGAGGGAGCGACGATGGTATCCTGCCGCAACAAGTGGCCCGGCGCCCAGACAAGGAAAAATTGTACGATCGGCTGTATCGGATGCCGCAAGTGTTTCAATGTCTGCGAGTTCGGGGCGATCACCATGGACGGCCCGCTGTCCGTCATCGACCAGTCCAAATGCACCCGGTGTGGAAAATGCGTGGAAGTCTGCCCGACACATTCGATCCAGACGTATTTCCATGCAAACGCAACCCGGTGAATCCTTGCAATCCACGGGATCGTATGTTATATTCTTTTTTGCGCGTTTGACCATTTATTCGAGGTTCATTCCGCGCCCCATGCGGAAACGAGCCAGGCCTGATACAGGTATTTTGGGAGGTATAACGGATGTCTAAGTGCCAAGTTTGCCAGAAGGATATGTTCTTCGGCCGGAAAATCAGCATCACGCGTTCTCAGGTTTCCCGCCGGGCGCTGATCCAGCAGAAACCCAACATCAGGAACGTCAAGGTTGTCGTCGACGGAACGCCCAAGACCATGCGTGTCTGCACGCGCTGCCTGCGTTCCGGCGTTGTCAAGAGGGCATAGACCCCTCCCCTGTCCTATAATCTATAAACTGAAAAACCCGGACAACCCCGGGTTTTTTCGCGTGCAGCGGATTCTCTGCATTCAAGGAAACAATCGACGGACAGCCAGGATCCCGTCCGAGAGATAGTCGTTGTCCAGCAGGCTCATGATGCGGATGTCCGATCGGCCGGTCCGGTAGGTCAGCACCTGGGCATAGTCCACATAGATCCCCAATCGGCCGGGAACCGCAGGATCTGCGGGTGAAGAGAAAAAAACCAGATCCCCTCGCTTCAAGTCGTCGTATACCGGATTCCCGCTGTCGTCCCGCCGCAATTCCACACCGGTCCCCGCCTCCATCTGCCCCGCCAGAGAGCGCGGTAGAACGATGCCGTTGACGGCGGCGGCGATGCGGGCGATCCCTTCGGGGCAGGCTCCGTTCCGTGTAACGCCGTTCACGATATACGGCACATTCAGAAACGCAAGCGCGGAGTTGGCAAAGTACCGGCCGCTGTCCGATGCGGGGACTCCAGTGCCCTCGACCGGCAGTTCCATCACGCCGTTGGATCCGATCCATCCGGTACCGCCGGTCGGCAGCGTCACCCGGTACACCCCGTCTCCGGTGTAGTCGGAGAAAAGGACGGTCCCCATCATCGCTTCCGCCAGCAAGGTGCCGCTGCTTGCGTGGGAATAGACGCGCTTGGTCAGGTCGGTGATCAGGATGCGTTTGGTGTGGCCGGCCGGCTCGATGGACTCGTGCCCGGCCGTCAGGTCCCCGCTGTGCATGTATCCTTCGAGTCCATCCGCAAGCCGGACTTTGGAAAAACCGTAGGCCGCATCGCCGGCAACGAGCTCGACCGGATCGTTGTACAGCGCCTGTGTGATCCGTTCGGCCAGCAGGTCGTCGTCGGAAAACACATCGGCGACCGGAACGCGGACCACCATCGTCTGTCTGCCGAATCGGGTCTGGACCGTGTCACCCGGGCCGCTCTCCTGGCCGAACAGCGGGCGCAGCCAGGCGACCGCCGCAGGAGCCCCCCAGAAGACCAGCACGGCGATCAGGACGACGGCCAGCGCCGGTACGAACCAGCGGGGCAGCCGTTTGCTTTTCTCGGGATCGACGTAGGCATCCTTTCCCTTGAGATTCCACAAGGAGCCGGGATCTCCGATCCGCGAGGAGTTGAACGCGCCCTTCGTCCGACGGGCGGAACGATGAAACAGGCTGGAGTAGCGCCGCGATCTGAGCCGGTTGCGGCTCATGGGACAGGCACCCCGTCGTCTGAAGGCCTGTCGTCGCACAGGATGACGCAGAAGGCCAGCGCCAGGTCCCCTTCATGTGAGAGGCTGATGGAGATGTCCCGTCCGTGAATCGCCTCGTAGCGGGACAACGCTCCGCCCGAGAGCCGGACATGCGGCGCGCCGCCCGCTCCCCGCTCGATCTCGATGTCCGCAAAGGAGACACCGGCGGCGATACCGGTACCCAGTGCTTTGGATACGGCCTCTTTCGCCGCGAATCGCGCCGCCAGAGAGGCGAAACGCCCTTTGCCGCGCGCCTCGCAATAAGCCAGTTCGCCAGGGGTGAACACCCGCAGGGAGAACCGTTCCCCATTCCGCTCGAATGCCTTGGAAATCCGGCTTGTGGTTGTCGCGTCCGTACCGCAGCGGATCCGCATGTCAGTTCACCTGCCCGCCGTCAGCTGCGGCGTGAGGGGTGCGCCGCCGGACCCGGGCGGCACGGATCCGCAGGTCGTCCCCGAAAAAGCGCAGGATGTTGCATCGTCCGGCCATGCGCGACCACAGCCGCTCGTCATAAAGTTTCTGAAGGGATGTCGGTTCCGCGTTGGTGCAGAACAGGGTCCGCAGGCCGGCACCATGCCGCTGGTCCAGGATCTGCAGCAGGTCGGGGAGCGTAGCCGCTTTCAGCGGCTCCGTCCCGAGATCGTCGATGATCAGCAACCGACTCTCCAGGATGGTGGCATAATCCCGTTCGGCTTCGTCAAGCCGGTCCTCATCCGGGCGAAAAGAGGAGCACAGCGTGCGATACGAGTCCAATATGGCGAAAAGCCGGGGCGCGGGCAGATAGCGGACGGACAGTCCGGAATCCATGACCGCGTTCGCGACACAGGCGGCCATGCAGGTTTTTCCGGTGCCGGGCATGCCGGTGAACAGCAGGTCCCGGTTGTCCGTGGTTCCCTTTTTCATGGAGAGGACAAATTTCTGGCAAGCGTTCCGGATCCCCTGAATCTGAACCCGGGGGGAGACGTCCGCCCGGTCGCGGGTGCCGTTCACCTGTTCGTCGAAAAGCGTGTCGTCGAATGCGTCAAAAGAATACGATGACAGCGGTCCCAGCTCGGAAGCTTCGAGCAGAAAGGCCCGAAACAGCTCGTTCCGACAGGAACAGAAGGGCCCTCCGTCCAGCCGTCCGGTGTCGCCGCAACGGGAACAGACCGGCCGGATGTGGTCATAGTCGGCCGGAATGGCCGCTTCCCGCAGAATCGTGGACCGGGCCTCCTCCAGCGCAATCATGCGGTCCCGTGCCTGGGTCGGCCGCGCGGGATCGATCGCCTCGAGGACAAGCGCGGAACCCGCGATCGCCAGTTCGTCCGCGATCTTCGCCAGTTCCGGGTGGGCGGCGTGCACACCTCCGACCCGCCTGTCCCTGGCGTCTCCGGCCCCCGTTCTCCGCAATGCCAGGACCTGGGCCGTCCTTGCCGTGGTTTCCTCAGCGATTCGGTCCATCCCCGTCTCCTTGCGCTGTGTTTTCCGCCGATGCGGTCACGTCTTCATACAGGCTCTCGATGAACTCGTCCGAATACTCCCGCTGCTTGAAATTCCCGACGTTCGCAGGCTTGCCCGAACGGTTCGGTCCGCCTCCGTCCCCGGACTTCAGTCCGGCACGATCGGCGGCCACACGCGCGGATTTGTCCCGTTCGAACTTCTGGACTTCATCGATGGTCTTGAGTCCGTGGGAAAACCATTCGGTGATGATCTGGTCGAAATAGGCCATGTTCGGATTCGCGATCTTGACGGCACGACGCAGGGCGATGTCCACGATCTCGAGTGAAAAGCCGTACTTCTCCATCCACTTGGCAATGTACTCCTCATCGTATTCGCTGATGTTCTTACGCAGCTTTTTTCCGATCGCCCGGCTGGCTGTACGGACCCGTTCGCGGGATGCGAAATGCGCGTTGAGCGCTGCGAACGTCGTGATGCCGCGGCGGCCCCAGTCCTCGGCGACCGAGGCGATATAGTTTTTGTTGCCGAGCTTGTTGTTCTGCTTGCAGACTTGAAAAAGCGAGTACAGCACCTCCGGCTCGAATCCGTACCGGTCGAACCAGGTTTCGATGACCCCGTACCAGGACGGTGACATCAACCCCTGGTAGAACGTCTTGGAAATGTCGTTCATAAGCTTCGTCCGGGCCGGATCCCGGACTCCCTGCGCTTCGGACTCCATCGGGGTGGCCGAGGTCCTGAGACGGTAGTTCCGGTCGATCTCGACGGCCTTCACGTCCGATATGGCGTATCCCTTGTCGATGCGGGAGACGAGCCCGGCGGCCTCGAGTTCGACAAACGCGGCTTTGACCGCATCCAGATCGGTGTCCATGCGGCGGACCAGGTCGTTCTCGGTGACGCTTTTACGCCGCCGTACCGCCATCAGCAGGTAGATGTAGACCTTGACCGCAAGCCCGCCCAGTGTGGGCAGGTATTCCAGGATAAAGATATCGGGCACAAGGGTGTCGGACAGAAACAGCTTTTGGTTTTCCTCGAACAGCATCGGCCGGGCTCCCCTCATCGGACATCTGGATTACGATTATATCACTCGCGGACATCGCACTGAACGACGCGGGCCGTCCGGAATCTCCGGACGGCCCGCGGGACTGGAATCATAATCCAGGGGTGGCGCTTCAGTTGGTCGTCGCCAGGCGCTGGTAGGACTCGAGCCGCTCTTTCGCGGCGGCGGCGGCACTTTCGAAGACCGCTTCGACCTGCTCCGCCTCGTACTTCTGGTACAGGGTGTTATAGCGGACTTCGGTTTTGAGGAAGTCGCGGTAGCTGCCGGTCGGGGCCTTGGAATCCAACTGGAAGGGATTCTTCCCTTCGGCCTTGAGCAGCGGATTGAAACGGTACAGGTGCCAATAGCCCGCGTCCACGGCATCTTTCTCATGACGCTGGGCGATCTGCAGACCGCCCTTGATGCCATGGTTGATGCAAGGGCTGTACGCGATGACCATTGACGGGCCGGGATAGGCCTCGGCCTCCAGCATGGCTTTGAGGAGCTGGGACTGGCTGGCGCCCATGGCGACCTGCGCCACATAGACGTAGCCGTAGCTCATGGCCATCATGCCGAGATCCTTTTTCTTGATCGGCTTGCCGCCGGCGGCAAACTGCGCGACCGCGCCGGTCGGGGTGGACTTGGACGCCTGGCCGCCGGTATTGGAATAGACTTCGGTGTCGAGGACCAGGACGTTGACATCTTCGCCGGTCGACAGGACATGGTCGAGTCCGCCGTAACCGATGTCGTACGCCCATCCGTCGCCGCCGATGATCCAGGT